>NZ_JAUBVX010000056.1:0-42074 GCF_036706065.1 Microcoleus sp. A2-C3
CCCAATTCCCAATTCCCAATTCCCAATTCCCAATTCCCAATTCCCAATTCCCAATTCCCAATTCCCAATTCCCAATTCCCAATTCCCAATTCCCAATTCCCAATTCCCAATTCCCAATTCCCAATTCCCAATTCCCAATTCCCAATTCCCAATTCCCAATTCCCAATTCCCAATTCCCACTCTTGAGAAGAGATATATTTTGTTTACGCTGAAAGCAAGCGCTGTACGATATTGACGAGTTGCTGAGGTTCAAAGGGTTTGCTGACGTAAGCATCTGCGCCTAAATCGGTTCCCCAGGCTTTGTCGATATCAGTGTTTTTATGAGTACAAAATACTACTGGTAAGTGTGCAGTTGCGCGATCGCCCCGCAATTCTCTGATCACTTCAAATCCGTTCATACGTGGCATCACTACGTCTAAAACGACCAGAGCCGGGGGCACTTTTCGGATCAGGGCGATCGCTTCTTCGCCGTCGCCAGCCCGGATCACCTGCATTCCAGCATTTTGAAGAATGCGGCAGATGATTTCCAGTTCGCTGGGAACGTCGTCCACTACTAAAATTTTTGACATAATTCCACACTTCCTTGCTGTTATTGACTGCTGACAATCTTGATTCAGAAGCTTGTGGTGCGATGGCTTTTGCCCCGCTTCCCTACGGCTGTTTGACTGCGCCACGCCAGCAAACAAATAAATGCACTTCTAAATATAATATAGCCGATCGCATGGCCCAAGGGAAGAGGGAAGTTAGACAACGGATTGTATAACGGATTTAGCCGATTTTTTATGAGGGTGCATAGAATTAGATCCCCCCTAGCATAGCTTAATAAGGGGGGGACAAGATTGCGATCAAAGTCCCCCTTTTTAAGGGGGATTTAGGGGGATCGAGATATGTGCAACTTCACATTAAATTGATATTAGCCGATTTTGAGGAGATTGAAAATTGGGAATTTCTAATTCCCAATTTCTTCAATTTAAGCTTCGATAATTACTCGTAAATTACCGCGTTTTTTCATCACCCGACAAGCGGTTGAAGAACCCGATCGCTCAAATTCCAGATCCAGCAAAGTTGAGCCGATCCTTAAGTTGTTTAGCGACAATTTATTAATGGATTCTGGCAAGGCTGGATCGATAATTCGCAGTTGGTTGTTAGGGGCATCAGGAACTAGATTTAACATCATTTGCAAGAGTTGAAAAATACTGCCGGTTGCCCAAGCTTGGGGCGAGCAAGCTACAGGATACTGCACGGGGCGATCGCTCTCGCTGTTGCGCTCGTAGCCGCAAAAAAGTTCGGGGGGACGCTCGTAGGGTTGCAGCAATGTCATGTCAAATAAGCCTTGAGCTACTTCTAGGGCTTGTTCGACGCGGCCTAGCGATCGCAATCCCATAGCTGTTAAAGCGTTGTCGTGTGGCCAGACTGAGCCTGTGTGGTAGCCGATGGGGTTGTAGGCGGGAGATTTTGAGGATAGGGTGCGAATTCCCCAACCGCTAAACATATCTGGAGCTTGCAATCTTTCTGCTACGCTGCGAGCTTTTTCTCGCGACAAAATGCCGAGGTGCAAACAGTGTCCGGGATTAGATGAAATGCTGTCTGCGGGTTTGCCTTCGCCGTCTAATGCTAGGGCGCAATAACCTAAGTCTTCGATCCAAAAATCACGGTTGAATCGGGTTTTCAGGTCTTTTGCTTCTTCTTCCCAGCGATCGACTAAATCGATGCGTTTCTTGATGCGGGCAATCCCTGCCAGCCTGGTTTTGGCAGCGTAAACATAGGCTTGGACTTCGCAAAGGGCGATCGATCCTTCTGCCATTACGCCGTCGCGGTTGACGATGCAATCCCCTGAATCTTTCCAGCCTTGATTTGCTAAGCCGCGCTGGGATTTTTTGTAATAGCTAAGGTAGCCTGTTGCGGCACATTTGCGATCGATCCATTCCATCGCTGCCAAGGCATTTGGCCACAAAAGATCTAAAGTTTGGCTGTCGTAAGTCCAGGCATAATATTCAGCGTAAAGCATCAACCACAGCGGCGTTGCATCCACTGTTCCATAATAGGGAGTGTGGGGGATTTCCTGACAGCGAGCCATTTCTCCCATGCGAATTTCGTGCAATATTTTGCCCGGTTCTTCGTCGCGCCAATCATCGTCATTTTTGCCTTGATAGTGAGCTAAAGTTGTCAGGGTTTCTCGGGCTAAAGTTGGATCGAGAATTAAGATCTGAGAAGCAGCGATGATCGAGTCGCGGCCGAATAATGTTGAAAACCAGGGAACTCCGGCTGAAATTGCTTTGCCTTTACCAAAGGTTTGCCGCAGGGAATAAATGTCTTGTTCGGCACATTTGAGAAGTCGGTTAAAGGTGTTTTCCCCCGATTTGATTCGGGTAATTTCGCTCAGCCATTCTCGCTCTTCTAAAAGTTCTGCTGCTTTGGCTTGAGTTAAAGTTGCGGGAGTGCTGACTTGGGAGATGGATTTGCCGTCTATCAGCATTTTGAGCCGATATCCCAATTTGATTGTTTGGTGGGATTCTAGGGAGATGCCCCACACTGCTGTGTTTCCCTGAAGCATTGCTGGCGGTTGGCTGTAAAACTCGATGCGAGATTCCATCACCAAACCGTCTAAACCTTGGTAGGCAAGGGTTAAATTGTCTTGGAGGTGGCAGGATGGATATTGGGCGATCGCCGATCGATCGATCGGGTTTGTTTCTGATGCCGAAATTGGCAAATTTGGGTTTTCGGCTGCCTGATTTTCGTCGCTATTGGCGTTCTCGTTAGCGAGAAGGGCTGGTTTTTCGGCTGTAGAACCCTGGGATAATCCGTTGGTTTTTTCGAGTACCGGGCGCAGGATTGTGCCGCGCTTGGAGCGCCCGTAACCCCGGACTTCAAATAAGTCTAAGAAATCTGAGTTGAAGCTGAGACTGATTTCAAAGCTTACTGGTTTTGTGGTGAAGTTGGTGATTTCTATTTCTTCAAACAAACCGCCGTTGAGCACCATTTCTCGCTTGATGCCTATGGTTTCGGCGCGGATGCGATCGTCAATGCAGGGATTTGAACACAACACTGTTTGCAGGTAGCCTTTTTCGGTATTGCTGCTGAGCAAAATTGGCGATCGCCCTTCGATTTGCAATTCTAGGCGGCTGAGGAAGCGCGTGTCGTGGCAAAACAATCCGAGGCTGGCCACGCTGTCGTCTTTTAAGCAGCCTGAGATGTTGCCGAGGGTGTCGGTAATCAGAAATAAATCGTCGTCTTTGAGGGTGAGTGTTGGTTGAGGTCGATCGGCGATCGCGCAAGGCCACTCAGTTATAGGTGCCTCGGCAGCGGCGACAAATATTTTTCCTTCTAGTTCATATGTATCAATCATTGTTACTAAAAGTGGCTTCCCATCTTTTCAAAAGTTTAACTTTCTAGATCTTTTGACTCTTGACTTTTGACATTACATTTAAATATGAACCGCCCTGATGTAATACTTCACTCTTGGCATCATACCATTTTTTTCGCCTGCTGCCAACTAACAGTTAAATTAATCAAATAAATTTAATTTTTCTCCTAATCCCCCCAAAAATTGAAGCGATTAGGAGAAAATCAGCAGAATATCTACTCAACTAATATTGCTGTTTTCAATCAAATGAAATTCTGTATGGACACGCCACTGCCATGTACTTATTACTGCTGCTGAGAGTTTGATCCTGGCTTTACCACAACTAAAATCACAATTAAACTCAGGTAAAAACCGGGCTTTTTAGTAAAAAACCCAGCTTTTTAAATGTTGTACGTAAATTTTGAATGACTAAAGCCGCCGTGCGTTTAACTTGTCCTCGCGCAGCTATCTGCTGTGCAGTTCTAATTCTGTCAAATGATGCGCATGACCGTTTTGGGAAAAGCGCTCTTTTAAAATTTGTCGGTAAACTGCTTCATAGCCATCGACCATTGTTTTAACGCTGAAGTGATCGACTGCGTGTTGGCGGCAAGCGCTGCGATCTAGTTGCCGGGAAGGTTCGATAGCAGCTATACATTCTGCCACGCTTTCGCACAGAAAACCTGTTTTTCCGTGAACAATTACTTCTGGAGTCGAGCCTAATTTCATGGCAATCACGGGCGTTCCCGTTACCATTGACTCAATCATAACTAACCCGAAAGGTTCGCGCCAAGTAATGGGAAATAATGTCGCTACTGCACCGCCCATCAGCACGCTTTTTTGAGCGTGGTTGGCTTCGCCTAAATATTCTATTTGTTCGCCGTCGATGTGCGGCTTGATTTCTTGCTCGAAATATTCGCGATCGACAACATCAACTTTGCCTGCCATCTTTAAATGCCAGCCGGAAGCCTTAGCAATTTGTATGGCTAAATGCGCCCCTTTTTCCGATGAAATTCGACCGAGAAAAGCTAAATAAGGAGGATTGTCCGGCTGCGGGTGAAATTCGTAGGTTCCCGGATCGATGCCGTTATAGACTGTGGCGACGCAGTTTAGATTTAATCTATCTTCTCGCTGAGAGTTGGAAATGCTTACATAGGGCTGAGTGCGGGCCAAGCTAAACATCTTCTCGTTGTCTGGGGTAAAAATGCCGTGGAGGGTGTGAACTGTGGGCGTTTTTACTAAGTGCGAGTAAGACAAAGCTGCGCAGCCTACGTGGGAGTGAATGATGTCGAATTCTCCGGCTTTTCCATATACTTTGCTCAGTTGCATCATATCGTAAATGCCGTATTCTTTAACAGTGGAATCTAGACGCAACGCTCTGGGGTGAACTGATTCTAAATTAGCCGAAGTAATTGAATCGCCGGAGGCAAATAAGGTGACTTCATGTCCCCTTCTGACTAATTCTTCAGTCAAGAGGCTGACCACCAGTTCAATTCCTCCGTAAGCTGGGGGCGGAACTCGCTCGAATAGGGGGGCAATTTGGGCAATTCTCATCACAAACCTTCTAGTTTTATCTACTGTAAAATTTGCTACGCGAGACAGGGTTGTTGCCGTAGGTAGTGTTGGCAATGTCTCTTCATTTTCGAGTTGTTGTCGCGTACAATTAAATTTAATAACAATTTACCAATTTAGTCTATGCTACCTGGGAGGGAGATTGTCAGGTCGGGCGATCGCCCTTTTGTCCTTCGCTTTTGAAAGCGCGCTAGCTACTACGGCACGGACAAGCTGAATTGACTTCTGCCGAAAGAGAGAATAACACGCAACGCCAGCTAGTTTTCCCAGTGGTGCCTTCCCTTCAAATCGAAAATTGTGTAAAATATTACAATCACAGGAGCTATGCGCGGGCGATCGAATCAACCTGGTTTTTCAATTATGAGCGATCGCGCACTCGCGAGAGATTTTTGTCAAAAAAAACCGATTAATTCGTGCAATAATAATAGAGGAAATTATAGCATTTCAAAAAAAAAATGCAACCCCAGGAAAGCTCCTAACCCTTATGTCATAAGTCATTCCCAAATCGACAATTTCAAATGGTATAACCTATGGCATACAGTAATTTCACAACCATAGCCAAAGTTAGAAAATCGTTTAATTTAACAGTAGAGGAACCCTTAAATTTGTTTGCGGATATCCCAGAATTGCCGGCAAGTTCCTATTTGCAAACAACCTTAAATGAAAATGTGTCTTTAGCCACTGCAATTAATACCGAAAAGGCTCGCGCCGAATTAATTATCGCACCTATTTTATTAGAAGTCAGGCGCCAATTTAATTTTCAAGTAGGTTTTTTCTCCGGCTCAGAATTCAATGTTGATGTAGCAGTCGGTTTAAATGGGTAAGCTGTCGCGCATTTAAATTACATATTCGGTACGGCGTCGGAGCAACGTACCACAAGAGTGTTTGATTGATTTTTCACACACAATTTAAATGTAGAACAGCTTAGTCCAATTTTCCCCGGTAGAGGAGTTTTGGGTTGACCCAAATTGCGACAAACGGGCGATCGCCATTCTTGAGTTCGATCGTGGGCCCAGCCGAAAAGACTGTCGCAAGATGCAGTAAAATTCATCTGTGAGATAGATACTGCGATCGGCTATAATCGAGGGTTAGAGAAAAGAACACCGATCGCGCGAAAATATGGTTGCCATCCAGAGAAATCTCAACATTGCCACCCTAGAAGCAGAATACAGTCAAAAAACACCGCGAGAAATTATCAAATTTGCCCTAGACAATTTTGACAATATCTCAATTTCTTTCAGCGGTGCCGAAGATGTAGTTCTGATTGATATGGCATCAAAAATTACGAAAAACTTCCGCGTTTTTACGCTAGACACCGGACGATTGCACTCAGAAACCTATCAGTTTTTGGATCAAGTCAGAAAACATTACGGCATTAAACTAGAAGTAATGTTTCCCGATGCAGCAGAAGTACAAGCCCTAGTAGAAGAAAAGGGATTGTTTAGTTTTTATCAAGACGGTCACAAAGAATGCTGTGGTGTGCGAAAAGTCAAGCCGCTTCGCCGCAAACTGAATACTCTCGATGCTTGGATTACCGGTCAGCGCAAAGACCAAAGTCCCAGTACCCGCAACGGTATTCCGGTGATTGAAGTTGACGGTGGATTCTCAACTCCGGATCATGAGTTAATTAAATTTAACCCCTTGGCAAACTGGTCTTCGGCAGAGGTTTGGGATTACATTCGCGCTTTGGATGTGCCTTACAACAAGCTGCATGAACGCGGTTTTGTCAGCATTGGTTGCGAACCTTGTACGAAACCAGTATTGCCAAACCAACACGAACGCGAAGGTCGTTGGTGGTGGGAAGAATCGACAATGAAAGAGTGCGGTTTGCACGCTGGTAATGCACAAAAATAGTAAATGAATTCGTAGGTGTGCAGCGCGCACATTACCAAAGAATTCGCATACAAAGTGTAGCTAAATGTAGGATGCGTCAGGGGGAGAATTATTGGTTTTTTGTCAAGTTATTCAGCCCTGACGCACCCAACAATAACTATTGTATAAGGTGCGTCGCTGTGAGATTGTCGATGTTTGTTTAGGGATTGTCGATAGCGACGCACCCTACGGATTCCTTCTTCCTTCTTCCTTCTTCCTTCTTCCTTCTTCCTTCTTCCTTCTTCCTTCTTCCTTCTTCCTTCTTCCTTCTTTCTTCTTCCTTCTTCCTTCTTCCTTCTTCCTTCTGAAAATTTTTTATGCCAGGTACTTATGCTCGCCTCAACTAGCGAATTGCTGAACACGGCCCGGAGAAATGCTTATGCGATCGGCGCTTTTAATGTGTACAACCTCGAAGGAGTAAAAGCCGTGATTGATGCCGCTGAAGCGCTGCAAAGTCCTGCGATGCTGCAACTTCACCCCAGCGCGCTTAAGTACGGAAAATCGCCTTTAGTCGCGCTTTGCATGGAAGCAGCACGGAAGTCTTTAGTGCCGATCGCAGTACACTTAGATCACAGCACCTCAGAAAAGGACATTCACCTCGCCCTCGCCGCCGGCATCAAGTCAATCATGGCAGACGGTTCTCCTTTGTCCTACGAACAAAACTTAATATTTACGCGCGAAATGACTACATTATCGCACGCTAACGGTGCGGTAGTTGAAGCGGAAATCGGCAGAATTAGCGGCACGGAGGATGGTTTGACAATTGAAGAAAAAGCCGCAAAGATGACCGATCCAGTTGAAGCTGTAGAGTTTATTGCAGCAACTAAGGTGGATTTTTTAGCGGTAACAATTGGCAACGTTCACGGTAAATATTTCAGCGAACCAAAACTCGATTTTCCGCGTTTGGCAAAAATTCGTGCTTCAGTTTCGGTGCCGTTAGTGTTGCACGGTGCTAGCGGTTTGCCGGAATCAATGATTAATCAATCTATTAAATTAGGTGTGTCTAAGTTTAATGTAAATACGGAAGTTCGCGATGCTTATATGGATGTTTTGAAAACTAGCAGTTCTTTGTCTGACCCGGATTTGTTGGAAGTGATGCAAAAGGCGATCGATGCTATGCGATCGGTGATTTCTGGCAAACTACAACTTTTTGGTTCTGCGGGTAAAGCTTATTTGCATCAGTCGCCTTATGCGGACGAATTGACCGCAAATAGTGCCAGTAATAAACAAGAAAACCGGGCGGTTGAAACCGCTGCTATACACACAAAACCCACCTTCGCGGGTTAAAATTACGTTATCTTCTTCAGTCCACGGAGGTGGACTTCGTTTGTGTAGACGCGGTTTCAACCGCCGTCTTGTCTGTTTAAAAATCGATCGGGATCGATGCCAGATTCCCGCAGCCGCTGAATTACAGACTGCAATTGAGATTCCGCTGACTCAGCCCTAGATTCCGCTGACTCGGCCCGCTGCCGTTGCTGTTCCGCCTCAGTCAGAATCCAATTGCCATCAACATCATACCAGCGTAACCACAGGCGATCGATTCCCTGAAACTCCCCTTGCCACAAACCCAACCCCAAACTTAGGTCAGCAATCCACACTCGCGAGTCAGACAATTCTAATTCTTGATAGCGTCCGGCATTCAATGCAAACACTCGCAACCTGTTAGTATAGCGGCTGAAAACAGCATAAACAGGAACCCGCAAAATTTGCTCGTAAACCTCCCATTTACTCGGCGGTTTATCATTTATTTCAGGCTGTAAAACTTGCCCGTTAGTGGTAACATTCGACTGGGTTGGCAACCTTTCCTCATCGATATTTGCACCTAAATCTTCTTTTTCTGTTCCCGGCGAAAGCAGTTCCACGATTACAAAAGGATTCACGCCTTCCTGCCAAGTAACGTAACTCATCCGTAGTTCGGATCGATTGTAAAGTCGGGGAACTCCCACCACTCCAAACCAATCCGGGCGCTTGTGCCACAGAGTGTGCTGCACGTCATAATACAGGTTCATGTCGGTGCCGCTAAATATCTCCGAAGCCTGATAATTCGGAGGGCGAAACGCCAGGGTTAATAACTGCGGCTGCAAATCGTGAAATTCGTCAGGCAAACCAGGTTCCTCCGGGTCTTCGCTAGGCAAATCGTACATTGTCGGTAGCGTTTCTCTGGGCGATCGCGGCGGATCGCTTTGCGGCACTGGATATCTAAAAGGCAACATATAATATTGAGAAAAGACTGCATTTATGCTAACATCATTGTAACAGTGCTATGATCACAGATAAAACTCTCTCTCAAAGTCTTATTCATCTCATTTCCTCCTCTGTGTCCTCTGCGCCTCTGCGGTTCATTTCCCTCTTAATTAGCGCAACTCATAAATAATTGAGTAACCGCCAGCAATTGACTCTAAAATTTGCACTATGCTCAACATTCCTCAACTGATTGCTCAAGAACTTTCCATCAATCTCTCCCAAGTCAATAATGCTCTGGAACTTTTCGCCGAGGGCGCAACTATTCCGTTTATTGCCCGCTACCGCAAAGAACGTACCGATTCACTAAACGAAATTCATTTGCGGGATATCTCCGATCGCTTTACCTATTTGACGGAAATCGAAGACCGCAAAAAGTCAATTTTAGATACGATCGCCTCCCAGGACAAACTCACGGCAGAATTGCAAGCGAAAATTGAGTCTTGCTTGCAAAAAAATGAACTCGAAGACCTTTATCTGCCTTACAAACCGAAGCGGCGGACGCGGGCGACAATTGCTAGAGAAAAAGGTTTGGAACCGCTGGCAATTTTTATTAAGTGTCTGAACTTGCCAACGGCTCAACCTGCCGATATCGCAGCGGAAGCTAACAAATATGTATCGGAAGAAAAGGGCGTAAAAACTGCTGAAGAGGCTCTTAAAGGTGCTGGGGATATTTTGGCGGAGGCGGTTTCAGAACAAGCTGAATACCGAGCTTATTTGCGAGATTTTTTGATGAAAACTGGGGTTTTTGTCTCGAAAATTAAAGAGGATTTCCCGGAAGGAAGCACTAAATTTGAAATGTACCGCAATTACCAAGTTGCTGCGAAAAATGTTCAGTCGCACAATATGTTAGCGCTGTTTCGCGGGGAAACGGAGGGGGTTTTAGATTTAGATTTAGCCTTTGATGAGTCGGCGGTGATGGCTTATTTGGAGTCTCAGGAAATTAGAACTAAGATAGCAGCAGTTAAGGAGTTTTATCGATCGACCTTGAAGGATGCTTTCAACCGACTGATGAAGACTTCGCTGATTACGGAAGTGCGATCGCACAACAAAGCCATCGCTGACATCGAGTCCATCGCTACCTTTGAAACCAACCTCCGCGAGTTGCTGCTGTCGGCGCCGGCGGGAATGAAACCCACATTGGCGATCGATCCGGGATTTCGCACCGGGTGCAAAGTTTCCGCCCTCGACGAAACTGGGCAGTTTTTGGAATATCAAGCAATTTTCCCGCACCAGGCGGTCGGTCAAAGACAGCAAGCTGGTAAAATTGTCAAGCATTTGCTGGAAAAATATAAAATTGAATTAATTGCGATCGGCAACGGTACAGCTTCCCGCGAAACAGACGAGTTTGTGTCGGAAGTTTTAGCAGATATGGACAGAAAACCGATTAAAGTCATGGTGAACGAATCCGGCGCATCGATTTATTCAGCGAGTGATGTGGCGATCGCCGAATTTCCAGACCTCGACATCACCGTCCGCGGCGCAGTCAGCATCGGACGGCGCTTGCAAGACCCTTTAGCCGAACTTGTGAAAATTGACCCGAAATCCATCGGAGTCGGTCAATACCAGCACGACGTTGACCAAAAACTGCTCAAAAAGAAACTCGACGAAACAGTCGAAAGCTGCGTTAACTATGTCGGAGTTGACTTAAACACAGCCTCGAAAGAACTGCTGACTTTTGTATCGGGAATGACAGCAACAGTTGCCAAAAATATTGTTAATTACCGCAACGAAAACGGCGCGTTTAAAAATCGTCGCCAACTGCTAAAAGTTCCAAAACTCGGCCCGAAAGCTTTTGAACAAGCAGCCGGATTTCTCCGCATTCGTGGCGGCGAAAACCCCCTGGACAATACAGCAGTTCATCCCGAAAGTTATCCGGTTGTGCAGGCGATCGCCAAAGATTTAAGTTTGCCGCTGACCGAAATAACACAAATATCGGAAAAAGTCAAGACTGTAGATATTAAAAAATATGTGACAGAAAAAGTCGGAGAACCGACACTCCGAGACATTATTTCGGAACTAGAAAAGCCGGGAAGAGACCCGCGGGCTGAGTTTAAATATGCCACTTTCCAAGCCGGAATTAACGAAATCTCTGACTTGCTAGTTGGGATGGAATTGGAAGGCATCATCACTAATGTAGCTAACTTTGGAGCGTTTGTTGATGTGGGAGTCCACCAAGATGGTTTGGTTCATGTTTCTCAATTAGCCGATCGCTTCGTGGACGATCCAAACCAGATTGTCAAAGTCGGACAAGTTGTGAAAGTGCGGGTTTTGGAGGTTAATGAGAAGTTAAAGCGGGTTAGTTTGACCATGAAGCTGCAAGAAAAACCGCAACCGCAAAAGAGCGATATTCGGCTTCCGACCCCGCGCCGACGCTAAAACTAGGGTTCGTAGTGCGGACTTCAGTCCGCAACATGAAAGCGGACTAAAGTCCGCACTACAAATCATTTTTGTTATAGCGATCGACCGGACATGATATCAACACTAAAGACAGATTTTATCGAGCTTTTTCAGATTTGCTAAGGAGCCCGAACAAGTCTTCTGCAACAGCTTGATTGCCGTCTTTGTCAAGGTGGACACTATCAAACTTAATGTACATCGGAGCAGAACGACCTTCTTTTTGGGCAATTTCCGCCCTACCGCGGCGGACTGGTTCAGTAGCATCGAGATAGCGCACACCCAGTGACTGACTAATTTCCCCCAGTCGCTTCCCCGCGTCAATAGTCAACCGATTTTTGGGCACTTGCTGCTCATTGTCAGAAAACCCGTCAAAAGCCATAAAACGAGCCGGCAAATAAAGTACAACCAACGATCGACCGTCAGCAGCAATCGAGTCCCGGAGTACACTCAAATCTGTTTCAAACTGCTTCCAAGCGCGTTCAGGGAGATCTGGAGGCAGATTAGCCTGCTTCCAGCCAGAGGCTAGCGTTGCGCCCAAAGGAACTTCCGGCTTGATGTTGTTATTGGATAAACCCAACAAATACAAGCCTTTTTGGGAGTTGATTCTGAGCCAGGAAGGAGAAGCTAAGACGCGAGTAACTTGTTTTAATCCGTTTTTCAAATTTTCCAGTTTGGATTCAGGGGCAGGCTCTAGATAGGGGTTTTTCGGTACAGCTTTGTCCTCCCGGCGAAACCACGTCATCGATACCATGTTGTTGTCTACTGCTAGCACTACTACATCTGGTTTGTAGGCAGACCACTGGTTGCGATAAACATAGTTAATTTCTTTGAGGGTAACACCTTCTATCGCGCTGTTGAGATAGGTTGCCTTGGCACCATTTTTCTGGAAAACAGTTGCTAGTTGAGCTGGCCAAGTATCTTCTGCTGCAATCCCAGTCCCAAATGTTGTGGAATCCCCCATGCCGAGAATTCGCACTTCGCCGGGAGCTTTCTGGATGGGCAGCAGCGGGCCGCGATTTCCCGCACTGCTCATGGCGATGGGATGGCCGCCTGTAAATTCGCGATCGAACACGTTATTCGCGTACTCAGGAGCAATAACTTGCAGAACTCCTTCCAATAATAAAGCTGCTAACAATAGCTTTGACAAGTCTATTGAAGTGCGGCGAAATGCGGTTTTTACATGAGAAAGTGCCTGGTCATTAAATATCTGGAGCATAACTTATCAATCCGAATTAGAACTGGAAGTAAATGAAATTTGAACTTGAGGCACCCGCGAAGGTAAACATCAGCGCAATTGCGATCGCCCAAGCAATCCACTTGAGCAAATTTGGGTGCATCTGAGCCCAGCTCATCCACCGTTGCTTCACATCCGCCCATTCAACTAGCAAAACTAAGCCCAGGTATAACAGCGGGCGATAGTCAATAGGTATCCGGCCGTCAGCAAAGGTAAATATCCGCCCCAATACCGCACCAGCACTGTTCAAATCAGGCGATCGGAAGAGTACCCAAGAAATAGAAATTAGACAAAAGGTAAACAGCCAGCGAATTAAATAACTCGCTTTCGACTTGGGCGCCGACGCGAGTCCAAACACTCGTTCCATTGAGAGCATTGCCCCTTGCAAACCCCCCCAAACAACCCAGTTCCATCCAGCACCGTGCCAGAGACCTCCCAGCAGCATTGTGATCGTCAGGTTGACATAAGTACGGAGTTTGCCCTGCCGGTTGCCACCGAGGGGAATGTAAAGGTAATCGCGCAGCCAAGTTGACAGTGAAATGTGCCAGCGGCGCCAGAAATCAGTAATGCTGTAGGCCAAATAAGGTCTGTCAAAATTTGGTGGCAGTTCAATTCCCAATAGGCGAGAAGACCCGATCGCAATATCTGAATAACCAGAAAAGTCGCAGTAGACTTGAACTGCAAAGGCGAAGGTACCCAATAACAGCCCCAGCCCGGAAACACTTTCAGGCGCGCTAAAAGCCTCGCTGGCAATGGGTGCCATCGGGTCAGCTATAAAAACTTTTTTCAGCATCCCCCAGATGATTTGGGCAATGCCGCTGCGAATCCGAACCCAATCTATCGATGCCCGACACGCCAACTGCGGAACGAGATCGTCTGCACGAATGATCGGCCCAGCCACAAGATGAGGGAAAAAAATAACGTACAGTGCTATGTCCAGAAGTGACTTGTCAGCCGGTGTAATGCGCTTGTAAACATCGACTACGTAGCTGATCGTCTCGAAGGTGTAAAAAGAAATGCCCAGAGGCAATAGCAGATTCAGTTGAGGCCAAGGATGAAATCCTAACAGGGAGTAAGCCGAATCCGAAAAGAAGTTTGCGTACTTGAACAAACACAGAGTGCTTAAAACTACAACTAGAAAACTAATTAACGCAGTAGTTCTGTCTCTATTTTTAGTTGATGAGTCGATAATGCGAGCTGTTATATAGGCTAGCAGGGTATAGCCAACCATTAGCAGTGAGTACGGTACGCTCCACACCCAATAAAAGCAGTAGCTAGCCAATAACAAAAACCAACGTCGGTATTGCGGTGTCAGCAAGTAATAGACATACACCACCACGACCAAAAAGACCAAAAATAATGTGGAGTTAAACAACATTTTTTGAAATTTGAAATTTTAGCGATCGCTAAATGAATCGTATCTAGAGAGATACCAGTTGTCAATGATCGGAACATTTTTTTTCGTAACAAACCGCAAAGACGCGAACGTGCAGGGTCAGATCGAAAAGTATAAAACTTTACGATTGATTGAGAATTGCTATCGATCGTGATCAGAATGTTCGGTAACATTTTTAAAAGAGCGGACTGCGGTGGAAACCGCCCAAGGGTGAAATGATGTCCGAGGGAGGGACTCAGGAAGAGAACGTAATTTATGTGTTAATCAAGAAAGAGTTAATAGTGTTTTTGCCGAAATACAGATAGGCTATGGGTGCTTCCTCGTTTCTAAATATTGATATTATTGAACCGCGAAGACGCGAAGCACGCGAAGCAAGAGAAAAGAAGAAAAAGAAGAAGCTGATTATTTTTCCTTGCTGGCTTTCCAAGTGCCGCCGTAGAAGTAAAAAGGATTGTTTTTACTTACCGATTCCCAACAGTTAAGACACAAAAAAAACACTGCCCCGACTCGTCATACCGGGCGCGGTAGAGAGTCGAGGCAGATTGGAACGATCGCAAAATTTAATCCTAATTTCCCTAGCCATTGTCTGCGAGTTTCAAGCAATAGCGGACTCTTGAGGGCGGGCGAAAATCATGCGGCCTGCGCTGGTTTGCAGGGCGCTGGTGACTACCACTCGTGCTTCGGCACCGACGTAACTGCTACCTGCTTCTACGACAACCATTGTGCCATCATCCAAGTAACCGATGCCCTGAGAGGGTTCTTTGCCTTCTTTGCGGATTTTTAGTTCGATCGTATCTCCGGGCAAATAAGTCGGGCGAACCGCATGAGTCAAATCGTTGATATTCAAAACCGGTAGTTTTTGGACGGTAGCTACTTTCGATAAGTTGTAATCGTTGGTGAGCAAAACGCCGTCTATCTCCAAAGCGAAGCGGACTAATTTAGCATCGACTGTGGCTATATCTTCGTAGTCAGCCGAGTGAATTTGAATCCGTTCTGGATATGTTTCTTTGATGCGGTTGAGAATATCTAACCCGCGTCGCCCGCGCACTCGCTTTTGATCGTTGGCAGAATCAGCTACCAGTTGCAATTCTTGCAGGACGAACTGTGGGATAATAATTTGACCTTCAAGGAAACCTGTTTCTAGTAGGTTTTCAATCCGACCATCAATAATGCAGCTTGTATCGACAACTTTGGCAGCGGCTGGTTTGAAAGTGCCTTCGGCTACCAACACCGTGTCTAAGCTTTTGGGGTTGATCAGTCGCAAGAAAGCGCGGCCGTGAGTGTCGGTTAAGCTAACACCTGTGAAGCCGAACATGACGCTTCCCAAGACTGCGACTAGAGGTTTGATGAAGCCGAATTCGCGGGGGATTGGCAGCAGGAACAGCGGAGCCAGCATTAAGTTCGCGACTAGCAGTCCGATGATTAAGCCGATCGCCCGCGTCAGCAGCATCTCCACCGGCATATCGCGGACTTGTTTTTCCAAGCGTCGATAGGTTGTTTGAGCCACTAATCCCATCACGAAGCCGATTAATGCTCCAAACGAACCTAGTACAGAACTTAAACCTTGTATATTTGTAACTTGCTCCAGCAGATTGCTCGGCAGGAGTTCGACTCCGTAATAGCCGATGCCTCCGCCTGCGATTATGAATGAGATAATTATGATTGCGTCTAGCATTAGTTCTAGGTTAATGAATTTGTTTACATTATATCTTTACAGTGCTGATAGTTTTTTCCTAGTTGCGATCGGATATCGCTATATTTACTTAGAGATTTTCATTAATTTATATTTCGCGCTTGTACCATTTGAGGGATCTGCGATAGAGCCTTCGGGCATTCAGCGCGCCCGATTAGCTCTGATAAATTGGTACCAACGGCCCAGAGAGCGGTCAATTCGGGAATTACTGCTACTCAAAACCGATTGCGGTTAAACTGGAAAAGCTCATCCGTGACATTGTGCTTTTATTAAAAATTCGTCATAATATACATAATTATTTATGACAGTTTAATTAAAATTTTAGATTTGAACTGGCAAGTTGGGCTAAAAAGTAATGGACAATACCACAGATTATTTAACATTTGAATTTAAAAAAAGTGTGCAAGCAGTAAATTGGGGGACTCCCAGTTCGGCTTACCTGCACATACCTTTTTGTCGCCGTCGCTGTTACTACTGCGATTTTCCGGTTTTTGTGGTGGGCGATCGCAAAAATGGCGAAAATTCCGGCACAATCGTGCAATACGTTGCCGCACTGTGTCAAGAAATTCAAGAAACTGAAAATTTCGGCGCGTCTCTGAAGACAGTTTTTTTTGGTGGCGGCACGCCTTCACTGCTTTCTGTTGGTCAATTGAGCCAGATTTTAGAGACTCTCGACGAAAAATTTGGGATTGATGCTGGGGCGGAAATTTCTATAGAAATAGACCCTGGTACTTTTACTTTAGAACAGTTGCGGGGATATGCAGCGGCGGGAGTAAATCGAATTAGTTTGGGAGTGCAAGCTTTTCAGGATGAATTGCTGCAAGCTTGCGGGCGATCGCACTCGGTGGCCGAAATTTTTGAAGCAGTAGAAATAGTGCGATCGGCTGGGATTGTTAATTTCAGTTTAGACCTAATTTCGGGATTGCCGCACCAAACTTTAGAACAGTGGGAAACTTCCCTAAAATCGGCAGTAGAAATTTGCCCGACTCATCTGTCGAGTTACGACTTAATTGTGGAACAGGGAACAGCTTTCGGGCGGTACTTTGAAGCAGGCGCGCAGCCGTTACCAGCAGATGAAACCGCTGCTGAAATGTACCGTTTGGCGCGCTCAATTTTGACTGGGGCTGGCTACGAACATTACGAAATTTCTAATTACGCTAAGCCCGGTTATCAGTGTCGCCACAACCGCGTTTATTGGGAAAATCGCCCTTATTACGGTTTGGGAATGGGGGCGGCTAGTTACGTACAAGGCCGCAGGGTGACAAGGCCTCGCAAAACTCAAGAATATTATCAGTGGGTGCGATCGATCTCTGCCGTCAATTCTCCAGCTACCCCAAAACTTAGTGGGGAAACCCAGCCAGATATTAAGCGAGAAATTGAGCAAAATTTTCAAGTCTCAGAAAATGACATTTTGTTGGAAACGCTGATGCTAGGTTTGCGTTTAGCAGCAGGAGTTAGCCTGTCGGCGCTGACTGAAAAGTTTACTCAGCAAACGGTTGATAAAATTTGGCGTTGTTTGCAGCCCTATTGGCGACAAGGATGGGTGGAAATTGTGACGGTGGATGGGGCGATTCCCTACGGGATAGATCCGCTTCACGCAATTTTAGGCGAGGCCGGGAAACTGCCACTTTCGGGCAATTTGAGGTTGAGCGATCCCGAAGGTTTTTTATTTTCTAATACAATTTTAGCCGATTTGTTCAGCAAGTTAGGTGAGGATAATTAGCTCTGTCTGAGGAAGTATATCCCCAGCAAGCGCGATCGGCCCTAAAGCCGGGGCCGCCAATACCACCGAAAGGAAATTCAATTGCTCCCTAGCTTGATCCTGTCAAAAATAATATATTTTCTATCGATCCCTACACAAAACTTAAAGGCGAACTAAGCCTTGAGATAGAGGCCACGACTGCACTCCAGCCGTCATACTTAAGACTGAACATTTAAAAAGTAATTTAATGAACACTTTAACTATCGAGCGCAACCAAACCCAAAACCAGCCCTGCCTTGTAATTAGCGATCGCGTTGGCAATCTGGCTTCCAAGTGTAATTTTTGCGGTCACTACCAACAGGCAAGAGGTTCAGTCGGTCACTGTCAATTGTTGAACGCACCTGTGAGGGGAGGATGGAAATCTTGCACTTTAGCAATGCCTGCTTTTGCACCTTCTTGGGAATACGTGGAAGGCGCTGATATTTCCACGGCGAAATTGATTAATTAACCCAAACAATGTAAAAAAAAAATGTATAAAAAATTGTGTTTTAACTGGGAATATGCTATATTTATTCTAGGTTCGTCGCCGATCGATCGCACAATTTCACAAACAACTTAAAAATATGAATTTGACACTAAATGAGGTAATTTGCGAAGGTGATACGCGCATTTTGTGTTGGTATCTGAATAATACCAGCAAAGTACAAATTGCTCGGATCACAAATATACCTAATTGGTATTTTGAGCGGACGGTATTTCCGGGGGAACGTTTTTTGTTTGAAGCATTACCAGAAGCTCAGTTAGAAGTTTGCAGGTGTGCGGAGACGGGTGCTATTGTGTGCGAGCGAATTTTGTGCGATCGGCTGCGAGTTGAAGAATTAAGCACGGCTGATTGAAGATAATTTCCCAGACTTACCAACGAGAGGTAGAAACCCGGTTTTTTTTCAGAAACCGGGTTTTTGGGTGTGATGATAAAAACTTAATCTTGCACGCACACCTCAGAAACCCGGTTTCTTCGTCTATTTCTCGTTACGAAGCCCAAAACTCGTAGAAACCGGGTTTCTTGCCCCATGCGCATCAGCCCTGAGACTGTCCGAAATGTTGATCTAAGTTAAATTATATAAAATCCACCACTGTTTAATACTAAAACCTGATGTCCCTCACCGAAAAAATCCTCTCCCAAGTGCCGGGAGATGCCCTTGGAGGCCTGCGAAAGGTCGATCGACTCTGGGAAAACCTCAAACAAAACACCGCACCAGCACCCCAAGCCGTCAAACACAGCCAACAACCCCTAGAAACCCTCGATTTCGACATAGTTATCAGCGGCGGAACCCTAGGAATATTAATCGGTACAGCCTTAGCCGTGCGGGGTTGGCGAGTCGCCTTACTCGAACGCGGCATCCTGCGAGGGCGCGAACAAGAATGGAACATTTCTCGCAAAGAATTAGACGCATTCCTCGAACTAAATTTGCTGACGGCTGCTGAGATAGATAAAGCAATAGCCACCGAATACAACCCAGCCCGAATCAGCTTTACCAACACCCCCGACATCTGGGTGCGCGACGTACTCAACATCGGAATCGATCCAGTTTACCTCCTCGAAACCCTCAAACAAAAATTTATCCAAGCCGGAGGCAAACTATTTGAAAATACACCATTTAAAATAGCAACAATTCACCCCAACGGAGTTCTCGTAGAATCTGAAAATACCGAAAACAATTTATTTGCAACTCGATTATTATTAGATGCAATGGGACATTTTTCGCCCATTGTCCGCCAAGCCCGACAAGGCAAAAAACCCGACGCAGTATGTTTAGTAGTCGGCAGTTGCGCCCAAGGATACCCCAACAATGAGACTGGCGACATATTTGCATCCTTCACCCCAATGCAAAATCAATGCCAATACTTTTGGGAAGCATTTCCCGCCAGAGATGGGCGGACTACTTACTTATTTACCTACATAGACGCTGACACAGAAAGATTCAGTTTAGAAACATTATTTGAAGAATATTTGCGCTTGCTTCCCGAATATCAAAACGTCGAACTCGAACAGTTAAAATTCCAAAGAGCACTCTACGGATTCTTTCCCTGCTACCGCCAAAGCCCTCTAAAAATGCCTTGGAATCGGATACTTCCAGTTGGAGATAGCAGTGGTAGCCAATCGCCCCTCAGCTTCGGTGGTTTCGGGGCAATGGTGCGCCACCTCAAACGATTAACTTTCGGAATTGACGAAGCTTTGAAAAGCGAAAGTCTTGACAAAAATTCCCTGGCACTTTTGCAACCGTACCAGCCGAATTTATCTGTCACCTGGTTGTTTCAGCGTTCGATGAGTGCTGCGATGAATCAAAAAATAGATCCCAATCAAATCAATCAACTTTTGGCTACTGTCTTTCAGGTAATGGAAGAGTTGGGAGAACCAGTGCTCAAACCATTTCTTCAGGATATCGTGCTGTTTCCGGCTTTGTCAAAAACTTTGTTTAAAACAGCAATTAGCCATCCTGAATTAGTTTTGAAAATTATCCCGCAGGTGGGAATAGCTAATTTACTTGATTGGATGGTTCATTATGTTAATCTAGGGATTTATACGGGATTGCAGCCTTTGGGGAAAGCGGTAGAACCGCAGGTGAAAAATTTAGGTGTGGAACAGCAATATTATTTTCACCGATTAGTTGAAGCGTGGGAATACGGCGCTGGAGGGGATTATTAATTCTCAGTAATTTGATTTTTAGAAGACTGGGCGGTTGAAACCGCGTCTATACAGACAAAACCCGGATGGTGCGCGGGTTGAAGAAGCGGCGGTTAAAATTCAATACGGTTCACTTAAGACTGTTGGGTCTATCAAACCATGTGAAAAATATATACTGCGATTGCTAACACGCGGACGTTCTCTTCGGACAAAAAAGCGTTAAGTGAACGGCTTATTCCACAAGAAAATTAATTTTTTGTGGAACGGGCATCTTGCCCGTCCCTAATAAGCTGTTGTGAGTTATGCAGGAGCGATAACTGCTAAAGCTTGGGGAATTACTCGGAATTTTGCAGGTGTGTGAGTTGTGATTTCACCGTCGGTATTAATCCGACGGCGCTTGCTAGTATTAATCTCGATTTCTTGAGCGTGCAAGGCGCGAACGTTTGGCCAACTGCTATGATTTCCTTGTCTCATCGCTGGCAGCAAAGCAATGATTTCCCACCAATGTTGTGTTTCTAAACTGTACAAATCTAGTCGTCTGTCGTCGATTGTGGCATCTTCGGCAACTGTCATGCCACCGCCGTAATAGCGACCGTTGCCAATGGCAATCTGAATTGTTTTAACATAAAAACATTGGTTATTTACCTTAATTTCTGCTCTGAATGGTCGCGATTTCAAAATTGTTTGTAAAGCAGTAATCGCATAAGCTAAAATCCCCCAGCGCTGCTTCACATCTTTAGTCAACCGCTGGGTAATTTGCACGCTCAATCCCAAACTTGCCACATTAAAAAAATGCTGTCCGTTTACCCAACCTAAGTCTATGAGGCGAACTTTACCTCTGGCAATTACTTGGCAAGCTGCGGATAAATCTGTAGGGATTTCGAGAGTGCGGGCTAAATCGTTAGCAGTTCCCATTGGCAAAATACCGAGGGGCAATTTAGTGTCGATTAAACCTTCGATGGCGCAGTTTAGTGTGCCGTCGCCACCGCCGATGATGACTAATTCGACTTGATTTTTGTAGCGCCGAATTGTGTCGGAAAGTTCGTCGGGGTGGTTGGTAGATTCTACAATTAACTCAAAGCCTAGTGATTGTAATTTTATAGTGGCTTGAGATAATGATTTTTGCCCTTTTCGGGAGTGCTGGTTTACTAAAAGTAGAGCTTTTTTCATCTGGTAATTTCAAATTGGGGATATTGAGCGTTTTAAATTACGAAAAGTATAGCTTGATTGCTTAACTGTATGAAATTAATGCTTGATTTCCATTTTGCCAGTTATGATGGATTGACAAAAATGTCAAAAAATGGATAATTTTAGCAGAATATAGCTGAAAAGTATTTTTCATTCTCAGCTAGCTGTCATCTACCTTCTTGAAGCTAAATTAAAATTATGTCTAATATTGTAGAACAAGCGCAAGCTGCTGCCGATCGCCAAAACTGGCCTCTTTTAGTCGAATGCTTGCAGCAAGTGACAGCCAAGGGCAGCCAACAGCCGGAACAACATATTTTAGAGCAAGCTGTCAGTTTAGCAATCGCAGCCTTAGAATTGGGGGATTTTCAAGACCGCTGGGAAATTGCTAAAGTATTGCCTAATCTGGGAAATGGCGCGATCGCACCTTTAATCGCCCTGCTCGAAGACGAAGACGCAGACACCGAGCCCCGGTGGTTTGCCGCCCGCATCCTCGGAAAGTTCGATCGCCCGGAAGTGATACCAGCTTTAGTAAAATTAATCGAAAATTCCGATGAAGAATTGAGCCAAATTGCGGCGGAAACCCTCGCGAATTTCGGCACGACAGCCATAGAATCCCTAGCAACTCTCTTACAGCAGGAAGACTCGCGACAGTTTGCCACAGCAGCCCTCGCCCAAATTCGCC
The DNA here is from genome assembly GCF_036706065.1 of Microcoleus sp. A2-C3. Lineage (NCBI taxonomy): Bacteria > Bacillati > Cyanobacteriota > Cyanophyceae > Oscillatoriales > Microcoleaceae > Microcoleus > Microcoleus sp. A2-C3. Next base: position 22,007 of record NZ_JAUBVX010000056.1, read on the forward strand.
GCCCCGAAATTATCGCACCGTTGTTGAGTGTCGTCAAAGATTCTCAAGTTGCGGTGCGGGTGGCTGCAATCGAGGCGCTGAGTAGTTTTCACGACTCCCGCATTCCGCCGATACTGGTAGGTGCGCTCACAGATGTGGCGACATCAGTCCGAAAAGAAGCGGTGCGAGCTCTGGGAGTTCGTGCTTATTTAGATGCAGAATTGGATTTAGTTAAGTTGCTTAAACCTTTGCTTTGGGATATTCGATTAGAAGTTTGTCAGGAAGCGGCGATCGCGATCGGGCGGCTGAAAACCGATGCAGCAGCGGCTGCTTTATTTGAATTGCTGCGATCGCCCACAACTCCGGTGCAATTGCAAATCGAAACTGTGCGCGCCCTAGGCTGGATTGAAACGCCAGCCAGTTTAGGATATTTGCAAACTGCGCTGATTGGGCGATCGGCTATTAACGCAAATTTTGGCGAATTGACAAATACCAATCAATTGTTAACTACTGACGAAAATCTACAAAACTATAACATTGAATCTGCTGTTTGTCAAGAGGTTGTCACTGTTTTAGGGCGAGTAGAAAAGCCGGAATTAAAAGCCAAAGCTGCTGAAATTGCGATCGATTTACTTGAAAGTAATCATCCCGCCGTGCAGTCCGTGGAAATTAAACAATCTTTAGCTTTAGCGTTAGGGCAATTAGGAGATATGAGAGCGCTAGATGTGCTAATTCAACTGTTGGCAGATGCTGACAACAGCGTCAGGCTGCATAGTTTATCAGCTCTCAAACAGCTAGATACTGGTAAAGTTAGGCAGAAATTAGCCGGTTTAGTTAAGCAAGAGAGTCTCGAACCGGGATTGAAACAGGGAATTGCGATCGCCCTGCAAGAATGGCAGTTGACAGTTGACAGTTGACAGTTGACAGTTAACAGTTGACAGTTGACAGTTAACAGTTAACAGTTGACAGTTGACAGTTGACAGTTGACAAAAAAGTTGACAGTTAACAGTTGACAGTTGACAAAAAAGTTGACAAAAAAAGTCCGAGGATTGAAGCAATGAATAGTCTGATTTTAATTTCTCCCTCAAATGTTTCCGGCTTTAAACCAATTTTTTCTGGTAATTTCAACCGGAAACTCTTCAACCCGCGTCGGCGGGTTTTGTATTTGTAGACGCGAATTCCATTCGCCGTCTGATCTTCGTTTATGTCAACTTCACCTTTGCTCAATTGGCAATCGCACCCCGAAAGTCGAGCCGAGTCCAGGGCCGGGACTTTCTGCCCAGACAGTTCCACCGTGGAGTTCCACGAGATGGCGGACGATCGCCAATCCGAGTCCCAGCCCGCCGTAATGGCGCGTAGAACTGCTGTCAGCTTGGCGGAAGCGATCGAACACAAACGGCAAAAACTCCTTGCTGATGCCAATTCCCGTATCGCTAAAGGCGATCGCCAGAGAGTGAACCGGAGACATAGACAACATAGCGCTATCGGGCGATCGCGGTTCCCCCTCTTCCGAGAGCCTGATTTCCACGCGCCCCCCCGGCGGCGTAAACTTAATCGCATTCGAGAGCAAATTCCACACCACCTGCTGCAAACGAATAGCATCGCCCCTCAAAATTCTCACCCCTTCGCCGTAAAAACTCACCAATTCAACTCCACCAGCTTCAGCATCAGGACTCAGCGTCTTCACTGCCGTTTCTAGAATCGGCACCAAATCCACCGGGCGCAGCTTCAAACACACTTTACCGCTCACAATCCGGGAAACGTCCAGCAAATCCTCAATCATCTGAGTCTGCAACCGCGCGTTTCGCTCAATAGTCTCCAAACCCACAGCCATTTTTTCGGCACTCAACTGGCGCTGCCGCAGTATTTGGGCCCAGCCCAAAATCGCGTTCAAAGGTGTCCGCAACTCGTGAGAAAGCGTTGCCAAAAACTCGTCTTTAATCCGATTGGCTTCCGCCACTTCCCGGTAAAGCAGCGCATTATCGATCGCCACCGCCACATCCCGCGCCAAATCCGAGAGCAAAACCAAATCGCCGTGCTCGCAGCGGCGGCCGGACTCTCCGCACAGCAGCGAAATCGCTCCCAGAGTCCGCCCGCGAGCGATCAGTGGCACGCAGATTGCTGATAGCGGGGCTTGCGATCGCAGCACGAACAGCAGATCCCTGTCTGGTACAATGGCCTCGATCGCCCAATCCGGTATTTCTGAGTAAAGCTTCGACTCGCCAGTCCGCAGCACCTTGGCTACTCCGTGTCGTCCATCGGGGTCTACGGGCATTCGGCGGTCGATTTGCCACAATAGAGCCACTTTGCTCGGATCACTGTGAGCAACTGCTTGCAAGCGGATCGAGCCGTCAGCTTCGATTAAGTGCACGCAGCACCAATCTCCCAGCCCTGGCACTGCTAAATCTGCCAAACCTTGCAGCGCTTCCTGGTAATCGAGGGAAGCCGAGGACAGTAAAGCTAAGGATCGGGCGCGGAAATCGGCTGTTTGGGCCGATCGCTGGCGATCGTCAATATCTGTACAAGTCCCGAACCACTTGACGATGTTCCCAAGAGCGTCCCGCACCGGCACTGCCCGACCCAGATGCCAGCGGTAAGCCCCGTCAGATGACCGTTTAAAGCGGTATTCCACCTCATAAGTCCCCCCGGTCTGCACCGAGTAATTCCAGCGTTCTAGGCAATTTTCCAGGTCATCTGGATGCAAAACTGGCTGCCACCCCCAGCCTTGAGTTTCCTCTAGTGTCAAGGCCGTGTATTCAAACCAGCGTTGGTTATAGTAGTCAACCCAGCCGTCGGGCAAAGCAGTCCAAACTATTTGCGGGATGGCTTCAGCGAGGACGCGGTAAAGATGTTCGCTGGCTTCGGCTTCGCGGCGGGCGGTTTGTTCCCGCGCTAAGGCTAGATTCCGCTGTTCTTCGGCTAGTTTGCGATCGCTGATGTCGCTAATCACACCGATCCATTTCCAGGGATGGCCTTGTTTGTCAAGCACTGCTTTTCCCCGATCGATCCAGTGGAGCAAGCCGCCGCCCTGGCACTGCACGCGGTATTCCTGAAAAAATGGGGTAGCAGAACGGTTTGACGCGCTTAAATAGCGATCGACCGCAGCCTCGACTCGATCGCGATCTTCCGAATGCAAGATACTGTTCCAAGCTGCTCTCGTCCTGGGAAATCCACCTTTTTCGTACTCCAAATGTTCATCTACGTGACCGAACCACAGCACAATACCAGTCTCGATATCCCATTCGTAAATCAAATCGCTGGCACTTTCAGCAGCAATCCTAAACCGCTCTTCAGACTGTCGCAGCACTTCCATAAACTTAAAGTGTTCCGTCACGTCCAAAACCAGACACAGCATCGATATTAACTGTCCAGAATCGCTGTAAAAAGCCGAATTGTACCACTCGCAATGCACCAGCGCACCCGACTTATCATAATTGCTATTGTGAACAACATTGCACGGAGCCTGTTGGTTTTTTAAACTATCAATTGCCAATTGTACATCTTCAACATCGCCGTTTGAAATAAAGTTCCATTCGCTAAAATGCTTGCCTAAAACTTCTGTCGCCTTCCAGCCAAAAATCTTCTCGGCAGCCGGAGACCACCCGCTGAGTCGAAAATTTTCATCCCACTCTATCACTGCTAAAGGCGTATTTTCAAAATGAGAAGTCAGTTTTTGTAGCGCGTCGCGCAGGGATGCTTCTACTTGCTTGCGCCTAGTAATATCGCTAAAAGAAATAGCAATACCGTCGCCCAATTTAACAGTCATAATCCGAAACCAGCCGACAATGCCTTCGCTGTTGTAAGAAATCTCGGTATCGAGGGGAATTCCTGTTTCTACAACTTGCACGTAACGATCGAACAAACCGCTCTCTTGATGACCAGGCAGCACTTGCAGCAATCGGTTGCCGGTTAATTCTTCAGGAGTGCTCTGCTGAATTTTTGCCGCTGCGGGATTGACGTATTCCCATTCAAAATCCACAATTGTGGAGCCGTCGCGAATGCTGCGGAACACGTTAAATCCGTCTAGAGATAATTCCTGAAAAGCCCGAAAGCGTTCTTCGCTTGATTGCAGCTTTCGGGCAGTTTCAAGTGATAATTCCTCGACTCGCTGGCGCTGCGCTATTTCTGCGAGCAATTGCTGGTTAATTTGCTGGAGTTCGGTGGTGGGGGAGGCGGCGGGATTTTTAATGGTAGAGTTGGCTTGCGGTCGATCGACCTTTGCACTTCCCAGCGCTGTATTTGCTGCTAATTGTGTCGCCCCAGCCGCAGCCAACACTTGAGAAAGCGATGGCATCAGTTCCGCGACAGCCCACAAAGAGATGATAGCGGTAATGGCGGCGATCGAACTTGAGAGCAAGTAGCTGGGATGCACCAGCATCCAAACTTGCATCAGGTGAGTTGTCCCGCCGCAGAAAAACCACGCTCCCAATAGGATAAACCCTTTGCTCAAAAGCACATCATGCTGCTTCCGGGCAAAGTAGTATATCAGCATCGCTGGAATTGAATAATAGGACAAGGCAATTAACAAATCGCTGACCGCGTGCAGTCCCATTAGCTGAGGTTGCCACTCTTCCAATCCATCTTGGGGAATAAATTTGTAGTTAAATGACATAATCTTTAGAGATAATTGCAGCATTTCGCCTTTCCTGTGCGATCGATCCTACTTGCACTTGTCTTGCTGACCCGCCAATTCCTAGTTTATACAAAAACCAACAGAAAATAACAGTGATTTTAGGTAGAGGATGAAAGTTCATCGGAGGTTTCATTCAGGCGGCAATATTCGGACACTTATTGACAACAATAGGAATAGCGAGGTACTATAAGAGTCAAAGATGTCCCATAAGAAATGCTATTTCTTAAGTTTTAACCTTCCCAACAAATAAGTTAGTTAGCACAATTAATGAAGCGAATTTGACTGTGCAGTTCATTAAAGCTGTTTAGCTACAAATTTAAAGATTTCGAGCAAGCTTAATAAAATCGCTTTTTTGATAAATTTACCAACTCATAAATGGATTAAAAATTGGACAATTAGAGAATCGAAATCTAATTGGGCTGAATAAATTCTGCCCGATCAAGTTAATTCGTAGAGCCAAGCATCCGCGCCTCTGGCACCACAATCAAAACTAGACCTCTTGCACTCATTTACAAATTATCTTGAAATTATCTGGGTTGCATCTGTGTCCATCTGCGGTTCCTGTATTAATCAAAGATTTATGCAATCCTGTCTACTAATCTGTACCTGTATCAAGGTGTACTAAATTCTTCTACTAAATCGGTTAATCTCTCTGATGATCTCCGAGTCAAATTTCTGAAACCATCTCCAATTAAACATCCATGCGCTTAGAGCAGCTTCAAGCATTTCTTTCAGTTGCTGAAACCGGTAGCTTTCAGCAAGCAGCCCGGAAATGCGGCGTTACCCAATCGACTATTAGCCGTCAAGTGCAAGGACTAGAAGCAGAAGTGGGTTTATCTCTGTTTCACCGCACCGCCTACGCCAAGCTGACTGTGGGAGGGGAACTCCTGTTACCTCACGCTCGCAAAATCTGTCAGACTTGGCGAAATGCTGCGGTCGAATTGGGAGACTTGTTGGCGGGAAAACAGCCGGAACTTTGCGTGGCTGCGATTCACTCGGTTTGCGCTGCTTATTTGCCGCCTGTGCTGCAAAGGTTTTGCCACGATTATCCTAACGTGCAGTTGCGGGTGACATCGCTGGGGAGCGATCGAGCTTTGAAAGTTCTCAAAGACGGTTTGGTGGACATCGCGGTGGTGATGAACAACCGCTATTTTACTCAAGCCCCGGAAATGTTGGTTGAGGTGCTCTACAATGAGCCGATCGAGGTATTGATGGCAGCGGCTCATCCCCTCGCCCAGTACGATCGAGTACCTTGGCCGGAATTGATTTGTTACCCGCAAGTGGTATTTAAGGACGGGTACGGAATGCAGCGCATGGTGCAAGAACAATTCGGACGCATCGGTGCTAAACTTCATGCTGTTTTGGAACTCAACACTCTCGATGCTTTTCGAGGTGTGGTGCGCCAGGGAGAATTGATTGCTTTGCTGCCACATTCAGCTTTGCTAGACGCTAGGGACGATCGCACTTTAGCAATTCGGCCGATCGCCCAAGAAAGTGCAAATTTAAAGGTTTCGGCGATCCTCTTCGAGGGCTTCGCTAACGGACAATCGGCGATCGATCCGACTTGGACTCGCGAAGTCGTGTTAGTGACAACACGCGATCGAATGCAAATTCCGCCGATCGCCCATTTCTGGAATCTAGTACGCGAATTTGTGCCACCAGTTGATGCAATCAAGGTAGGAAAATCCGGGAATTAATACCATTTGAAATTTGAGATTTGAGATTTGAGATTTGAGATTTTAGGACGTTACCAATGACAGTTGACAGTTGACAGTTGACAGTTGACAGTTGACAGTTGACAGCTTGCGAAAGAGAAGGGTTGACAGTTGACAGTTGACAGTTGACAGTTGACAGCTTGCGAAAGAGAAGGGTTGACTAATGACTAATGACTAATGACTAATGACAGTTGACAGTTGACAGCTTGCGAAAGAGAAGGGTTGACTAATGCCCAATGACTAATGCCCAATGACTAATGCCCAATGCCCAATTCCCAATGCCCAATGCCCAATGCCCAATGCCCAATGACTAATGCCCAATGACTAATGCCCAATGCCCAATGCCCAATGCCCAATTACTAATGCCCAATGCCCAATGACTAATGCCCAATGCCCAATGCCCAATGCCCAATGCCCAATGCCCAATTACCAACTTCAAGAATTATGAGTGACGCATTTAGAGAATTGCTGCGAAAAATTGGCAGCGGAGTACACACAGGAGAAAACTTAACTCGATCGCAAGCAGCAGCAGCCACGCGGATGATGCTACTGGGAGAAGCCACACCAGCTCAAATCGGAGCTTTCATGATTTCCCACCGCATCAAACGGCCCACCGGCGAAGAATTAGCCGGAATGCTCGATGCGTATGAAGAATTGGGGCCGATGCTGGCCCCTCCCAACCGAGAAAAAGGGTTTGCCGTATCTAGCGTGGCAGTGTTTGGCGTTGCCTACGACGGGCGATCGCGCACCGCTCCAATTAGCCCTTTAACCGCCCTAATATTAGCCGCCTCTGGCGTCCCAACCGTCATGCACGGAGGGGATATCACGCCAACCAAAGAAGGTATTCCCCTGATTGAAATTTGGCGTGGTTTGGGAGTTGACTGGAGAAAACTTAGTTTAGAAAAAGTCCAGCAAGTTTTTGACAGTACCGGTTTAGGTTTTGTTTACCTTCCCAAGCATTTTCCTCAAGCCGCGAGTTTAGTTCCCTACCGCCGCGAAATCGGCAAACGGCCACCTTTTTCGACAATGGAGTTGATGTGGTGTCCCTGCGCCGGCGACGTTAATGTCATCTCCGGCTACGTGCACCCGCCGACAGAAGGTATGTTTCAAACAGCCTTTGAGTTGCGGGGAGTCAAAAATTATACCACAGTCAAGGGATTGGAGGGCAGTTGCGACTTGCCGCGCGATCGGACTGCAATTATCGGCATTGCTAAACCGGGTGCGGAGTTCGAGCGAATGCTTTTAGCCCACGGAGATTACGGTTTTAGCAGCACAAATCCCGCCTTTGAATCAGCATCTGAGTTATTCAAACAAATGCAGGAAGTTTTGCTAGGAAAACCCTCAGAATTGATGCAGTCGGCTATCTGGAACGGTGGATTTTATCTGTGGCGCAGCGGAGTTTGTTTGGATATAAACTCTGGTTTGATTGAGGCAGAAACGTTATTAAGCAGCGGTCAAGTCGTGCAAAAACTTGAGGAAGTTAGCAAAGCAGTTAGTGCTTTAAATTGAGAATAAATAATCAGGTTGGGTGCGTATTGTACACAATACAATGATAAAAATTTCTTCTTTGTGACTAATGATAAGGTTCGCGAGCGGGGATAGCACTAATGACCAATGACCAATGACCAATCACCAATGCCCAATGCCCAATGCCCAATGCCCAATGCCCAATGCCCAATGCCCAATGCCCAATGACCAATGACCAATGACCAATGACTAACCATAAAATTGCAGTAATTGTGCTCGCAGGCGGTCAAAGTTCGCGGATGGGTAGAGATAAAGCTCTGCTGGAAATTGAGGGTGAAAGCCTATTGCAGCGGGCGTGTGAGGTTGCCGCAGTTGTAACGCCACAAGTGTATGTTCTGACTGCTTGGCCCGATCGCTATCGATCGACCTTAACCCAACAATCCCAATTTCTGCTAGAGTACAATCCGGGCTCCGGGCCCTTAGTCGCATTAACTCAGGGATTAACAGCAATTGCCGCCGACTGGATTTTACTACTAGCTTGCGATTTGCCCTTGTTAGATGCCCAGATTATTCAGAATTGGGCTAGTCAGCTAACAGCGTTTCCCCCATCTACCTTAGCAGTTGTGCCCTATCAGAATTCGCGCTGGGAGCCATTGTGCGGCTTCTACCGCCAACAATCTCTCCCCAGTTTACAAAGTTTTATTGACCGAGGGGGACGTTCATTTCAACAGTGGTTAAATCAAATCCCGGCAAAACCTCTACCCGTAGGGGAACGGGAATCAATCATGTTATCAAATTGCAATACCTTAGAAGAGTTTGACAAATTAAAATCTGTAATTAGTAATGGGTAATTGGTAATGGGTAATTGGTAATATTTATTTTCCTCTTCCCTCTTCCCTCTTCCTTCTTTCCTCTTCCTTCTTCCTTCTTCCTTCTTCCTTCTTCCTTCTTCCTTCTTCCTTCTTCCTTCTTCCTAATGATTAACGAACACTGGTTACTCGATCGCGAAATAACATTCCTCAACCACGGCTCCTTTGGGGCCTGTCCGATTCCCGTACTGGAAGCCCAAACCAGTTTTCGAGAACAACTAGAAAGAGAACCATTGCGCTTTTTAATGCGGGAATTTGAACCGCTGTTAGATAATGCCAGAAATCAGTTAGCCGCATTTATCGGCGCGGGTGAGGAAGATTTAGCCTTTGTGCCGAATGCTACAACGGGAATAAATGCAGTTTTGCGATCGCTAATTTTTGCTCCCGGCGACGAATTGCTAACCACAAATCAGGAATACAACGCCTGCCGCAACACACTTGATTTCATAGCAGAGCGCACAGGCGCTAAAGTGATAGTCGCCGAAATACCATTTCCAATTGAATCACCAGAACAAATTATTGCAGCCATAATTAAATGCGTTTCCCCGCAAACAAAATTAGCCTTACTAGACCACATTGTCAGCCAAACAGGTTTAATTTTTCCCATCAAACAGTTAGTCAGCGAATTAGCTGATCGCGGCGTAGATGTATTAGTAGACGGAGCTCACGCGCCGGGAATGGTAGCACTGAATTTAGAAGAAATTGGTGCCGCTTACTATACAGGAAATTGTCACAAATGGCTGTGCGCCCCGAAAGGTGCGGCTTTTTTGTACGTGCGGCGCGACAAACAAGATGGCATTCGGCCAACTACCATCAGTCACGGAGCCAACTCACCGCGCGCTGACAAATCGCGCTTTCAACTAGAATTTGACTGGATGGGAACAGTCGATCCAAGCCCTTATTTGTGCGTACCTGTAGCTATTAATTTTATGGGTTCTTTGTTGAGCGGTGGGTGGCCAGAATTGATGGCAAAAAATCATGCTTTAGCATTAGCTGGCAGACAGATATTAGCAGATAAATTAGATTTGCCCCTACCTTGTCCCGATGAAATGGTGGGTTCAATGGCTGTTGTACCGCTGCTAGATGAAAATTATGATGCGGCTGGAACCGGAGGAATTCCACCTTTACAAGAGGCGCTGTGGCAGATTTTTAGAATTGAAGTACCGGTGATTCCTTGGCCGGATTCTAGCAAGCGATTGGTGAGAATTTCAGCTCAGTTTTACAATACTTTGCCACAGTATGAATATTTGGCTAAGGCGCTAGTTGAGCTTACGGGAATTTCAGCGGGAGATTCCATTCAAAAAACATAACACTCAACTACAAACATTCAGAGGTTCGTAGTGAGGATTTCAGTCTTCTCCCATCAATAAATAATGACTAAAGTCCTGACTACGAAACAGTTTGGAGAATATAATGTATTCAGAATCACATTTCCCAGCCCAAATAAACGGAATGAAAAGAGGAGAATACGATGTCAAATGCCATGATGGTAATTTACCCCGATCGCGAACAGTACACCTGGGTTTTTGACGACGAGCGAGTCGGACTTGTCCGAGAACCATTTGTTCAGTACCCTAAATGATTGAAGTGCTTGTCGCAGACATTCCGAATGCCGATCGAGGTTTCCGACTTTTATTTTCAGCAAATCCATTTCCCGGATATCCAGCAGAAATGCTGTGGTTTAAAGCAGAATACGGCGGTAACTGGTATCGGTGGGAAACCCAAAATATGGAAGGCTGGCTGTGTCCAGCTTTGTTCAAATACTTTGCAGAAGCACCGCCCAAGTTTTACTGCAAAGCTGAAAAAATGTAATAATCAATAGCAAGTCAATGAAAAACTTGTCAATCTTTAAAAGAAACTTTCTTAAACCAGTCGATCGCGAAACTCGAAAAAAGCCTAAAATAGTCCTGTATGTATTTTGGACATTTTTGCTGATTTTCACGGCAGCCATCTCCGCAGGAATCGGAGCAATTACCGCCCTCTTCGCCCCCGTGGAACCGCAATTTATTAGTAAAGTCCTAGACGCTGCGGGCTTTAACTACAACTCATCCAACTCTTCTGGATACCGCCTGTTGCGGCCTGTGAATATCTTGATTCTGGGCATTGATCGCGTACCAGAAACCGCTGCAAATTCCCCTAAAATTTTTGAAGGTCGCAGCGATACAATACTCTTATTTCGCATCGATCCTAGAGATAAATCTATTAGTTTGATTTCAGTTCCGCGAGATACTAAAGTCCAAATCCCCGGAGTTCGATTCAGCAAAATTAACGAAGCTAATGCTAGAGGAGGAGCGGCTTTGGCGACGCGATTGGTTAGCATTATCTTGAACAATGTGACAATAGAAAGATACGTGCGAGTCAGCAGCGGTGCGTTTCGGGAATTAGTCGATTTGTTGGGCGGCCTTGAGGTATTTGTACCTCGCGCGATGTCCTATACAGATACCGCCCAAAAGTTAAAAATAAACTTAGCACAGGGATGGCAAACTCTCAACGGAGAACAAGCAGAACAATTTGCTCGATTTCGCAACGACGGTTTGGGAGATATCGGCCGTATTCAGCGGCAGCAATCTTTAATTCAAGCTATTCGGAACCGCCTCGCCAGTCCATCAGTATGGGTGCGCTTGCCACAAATTGTGCGATTGATGCAACAATATGTGGATACAAACCTAAATTTTGAGGAAATATTGACGATCGCAAATTTCGGTTTGCAATTGGAGCGAGATAATTTTAAAATGGTGATGTTGCCCGGACGTTCGAGTTCAGCACAAGGGGATTTGAGGAGTTATTGGATTTTAGATGTTGCTGGGCGCGATCGGATTATGACACAATATTTCAAGCAAAGCGTACCCGATTTTGCCCAAGGGCGATTTCGCAATCCCAGCCAGTCCATTTTGCCCAGCAACCTCAAAATCGCCGTCCAAAACGCTTCTAGCAACCCGAAAACCGCCAAAAAAGTCGCTGAATTTCTCAGAAAAAAGGGCTTTTCTAGTGTATCTGTAGTCAAGGATTGGCCCGACAAGCAGCGTCAAAGTCAAATTATTGTACAGCAAGGCGATTTAGAAGCAGCAAATCTCCTGCAAAAAGCGCTAGGCGACGGTAAAATTGAAGCATCTTCTACTGGTGAAATCGAGTCTGACTTGACACTTCGCGTCGGCGAAGATTTAGTAAAGCGATTTTAATTAGTCATTAGTCATTAGTCATTAGTCATTAGTCATTAGTCATTAAGTAGGTAAACGCAAAAAAATATTTATTTCGCGGTAAATTGTAGGGGCGGGTTAAGCGTAGAATCTCTGGTAAAAGCGAGTTAATCAATGCAAAACCCGCCCTCTCATGTAATGTCTATTTGTAACTTAATCATTAGTAAAATACCATGAGTAAAAAATCTATGAAAAGTGTATTCCGAGTTTTGCTGAGCCTAATTTTAAGTGTAGCGTTAGCCTTTGGATGGGTAATGCTGAGTGCTACTCCGGCATTTGCGCTACCGAAAAAAATTATTAATTATACAAATATTAATTTGTCCGATCGCGATTTCTCCAATTCTGACTTAGCGGGCGGAACATTCGTCGCTGCTGAGATGCGGGGAACCAACTTTCAAGGCGCAGATTTAACCAATGCGATTTTGACTAAGGGAGTTTTGTGGAAGGCCAACTTGTCAGGTGCGAATCTCTCCGGTGCTTTGGCAGATAGAATTACATTTGATGGCGCTAATTTGACGAATGCTAATTTCACCGAAGCAATTATGACTCGAACTCGGTTTTTTGATGCGGCAATTTCCGGCGCTGATTTTACAGACGCGATTATCGACGCTTATCAAGTAACAATGATGTGCGAAAAAGCAGATGGTGTCAATCCCGTGACGGGAGTTTCTACGCGAGAAAGTTTAGGATGTCCGTAGAAATTTAAAGTTACAGGAATTATGTACGAGAGGCTAGAAACCGGGTTTCTACGAGTTTTTTGGTTTAGTAACAATAAATCCACAAAGAAACCCGGTTTCTGAGATAGCGCCAGGGGCTAGAAACCGGGTTTCTACGAGTTTTTTGGTTTAGTAACAATAAATCCACAAAGAAACCCGGTTTCTGAGATCAGCGTGCGTCACTGATCTTTACATCCGTTACATCCGTTACAAAATCCGCTGCCGAACTTCCTTCTATCGAGTGCTACAAATGCCTGTGTTTGCAGTGCCAAATACCAAGTCAGAATTCAACAGCAAATTTAAATCAGTATCAGGATTAACAGCATATAAATCAACTTTATCTCGCCCCAAAAAGACTCCGACTAAAGTCCCGACTCCCGCGCCACCTAGTACCTCTTCAGTTGCGATCGCCCGATCGCCCGTAACTCCTGCAATCGCCGCCGCCGCTGCTGCACCCAAAGCCGTATTCTTAATCAGATTACCAACATTCACGCCCTTAGTCACACTTTCTTTCCGAGTAATCACTTGCGAAGTAGCATTCAGAGGCACTCTGCTACCGTTGATGATACTTAATTCTTGGGCCACAAACTGAACGCCCGCAGCAGTCGATCGCAATTCGCCGCTAATTTTCGAGCCTTCGGGTATCAGCACTTTGCCATTACTCCCTGCGATATCCGCAGCCACAGTCAGAGTAATCGGAGACTTGTCATTGGGGGCGAGCAAAATCTTGCCTTTGGCGTATTCGATAGGAATAGTCACCCCACTAGGAATTTTCACAGCCACAGAATCGCTAACATTAATCTTAGCAATATAAGGAGAATTAATTGCTTTTGCTTGATTGGTACTGACTAATGTTTGATAGATAAAAGCAGCTACTTCCGCCCGCGTGGATGACTGATTTGGTTTCAGAGATTTAGGATTGGGATAGCTGACAACCAACTGTTTTTCAGTAGCAGCAGCCACACTTTTGACAGCATAACTTTGAATCTCACCCGCATCATTATAGTAGCTAAGAACATCTTGAAAATTGCAAGTAGGCTCATACCCAAGTCCGTTATTTAAAGCGACTACAACTTGCACGCGAGGAATTTGCTGCATTGGCCTGAACACATTGCCGGGATAGCCAGACATCCATCCCATTTCATAAGCTTCTGCGATCGCCCCGCTTGCCCAAAAATTAGACGGAACATCGGCAAACCCTACAGCACCGCGAGTTTTCGCCTTTTTCACAGAACGGATCATTGCCGCGAATTCAGCCCGTGTTACCAGTGCATCCGGGCGGAAAGTGCGATCGGGAAATCCTTTGATAATTCCTCTTTCTGACAAATCTTGAATAAAGTCTTTTGCCCAATAGTTATTATTAACATCCGAAAAAGCTGTTTGAGCAAAAGCAGGCGCGGGATTTAGGATAGGCGCTACGGTTCCAGCAACGGTTCCCAATGTTAATAAAACAGATGTGCCGAATTTGATGCGTTGAAAAACAGACATTTTTTGATTCTCCAGTTTACACAAATTTTTTATTAAGGATAAGTAAGCTTATTTTAGGCTGATTGATTTCTGCCTAACTTACTCTTTTCCTCAGTTATGTAACTATTATGGAATGCTTTTATTTGTGGCGAGGGGAAGATAGGGTCTTTTAAAATAAATATTTTGAAGCCGATGTGTAGATTTAAAAATGCTTAAACTCCTTAAAAGCCTTATGTTCCTTATCTCCCTTATCTACCTTGTGTCTGCAATTAACAGGATTTACGGATAAAGCCGCTTGATATGCGCTCGTGAGTGCATACCAAATGGCATGAGATTGATTTAACAAAAAAGTAATAGCCTCTCGCTAAAATTTAAGTATCGGCGATCACAATATCTTGGCTAGAGATTAAATCGAACACACATTTTTTTCAATTTTTATAGGTAGTATTGCAGTATGGGTGAGTTAATTGTGCGTTCTTTAAAGTTCCTAAACCCCCCTCAGCTTTTCTTTTGATATGGTCGATACTGTTAAATCGGGTAGGAAGATATCCTCCACAAATTTTACAATCTGGGCAGCCCGGTAGAGCCTGTCTGATAAAAGCAGATGCCTTGGTTTCGCGAGAAAATTCTTTACTTTGAATTTCACCATTGTCGGCTTTCTTTGGAATTTTCAGAGTGGCAAATTTTTTATCGCCAGATTTTATTTCTGTGATAATATTTTTTTTATCTCTACCTTCTGACAACTTATTAATCACTTGTAAGTAGAAGTCTCTGACGAGTTCTCTAGCTTGTAATGCGTCACTCTTCTTTGCAACAAGTTGTGGAACCATATCATAATTCCAAATTACCCATTCAAAGTCTTTTCTGACCTTTATCAATTTAGACCATGATTTAGTCTCTTGTAAATGTAAAATTAAACTGACGATCCCATAGAATGAACCAATTTTGGGTTTTCCTTGTTGAGTGTAAAAGTATACAAGTGGATGTAAACCGAGAGATGAAGGATCGCCGCTATTAATTCTTTGAGCGACTTTTTTGCACTTCTTTAGTAGCTCAATAGTTTGCTCGCCTGTTGAATCTTCTCCCAACTGATTATCGTCTAATATGTTATTGACAATATTTATAAATTCTAAAATCAATTCCAGCTTATCCGAAGATGAAAGATTCCCCACAATGGGTACGTCTAATGTTTTAATTGGATTTGACAGTTTGGGCTGAAATATAAGTTGGTGTATTTCTTGGGCTACTGCTTCAATCTCATCCTGTTTATCTTCAGAGAAACTCGACCAATATTTATGGCCATTACCACTTCTCACGATCGCACGCGCAGCCACACCATTAGGTGTTTTACGTGCTTGTAGCAACCTCATCTCAGTCTCGCTAATCGGGGCTGCTTTCTGGTTGATTTTGAAAAAAGATTCCTCCGCTTTCCTAGCATCGCCTTCAACCCATTGAAGTGAAATCGCTGATGCTCCTAAGTTCCTGGTTCTTTCCAGCATTTTAGGATTAACTTGACCTGCTTGTGAAGTCAATGATTGATAATCTTTGTAAGCTCCTATTTTCTCTTTAATTAGTTTGCGAGTTTCTTTGGCTGCCTCTTTTTGTTCGTCTGTGACGTTGCCGTCATAAAATTGTTTAGAAATCTTACCATCCCCATAATCATCATTAATCCAAGCAAGTAACGAACTCAGTCGATGAGAACCATCAACAACAAAATAGTGGCTACTACCTCGCCAAAGAATAACTGCAGGAATTAAATCTCCATCTAAAAAACTTTCAATAAACTCGCAAATTTTTGCTGCATCCCATTCATTAGTTTCTCTTTGAAAATCCGGTTTTCGCAAAAACGGATAGAAAAAAGAACTTTGTTCTAGATCGCGAATACCTATAGTGAGGATACTTCTTCCCATATTGCGTTCGGACTGATCTTTAATTTCAAATGCTTCTCGGGGAATAAGTGCATCTAGACTAACTGGGGAATTTTTGGATGATTTTGCCATTTTAAGTACCGATTGTTACTTTTTAGTATTTCTTGAGTTTTCGCTTGATAATCTTCCGCTTGAGCGGTGCAATTCAGGTCAATTTCGCTCAATCTAGAGGCTAAGCGCCCATTCAGAATGCCGGGAAAGTTAGCCCTGATGACCAATGACCAATGACTAATGACCGATCGCGAGTAGCGGTTCCCAACTTGTCACATCTTCAAATAAAGATTGATAGCCCGCTGCATTGGGATGAAGACCATCCGAAGTTAGACAAGAACGCCACCAAATATTACCACGATCGATCCATTTATCAAAAATATCTAAATAGGGAATTTCCCGTTCCAAACAAGCTAACTTTGTGGCTTCTTTATACCGATATTGGTCAGCATGACTGTAATACAAACAATCTTGAAAAGGCATTTTACTTTCATCCACCGGCACCATCCCGACAAATATCACCGGACAAAGTTGTTGGGACAGGTTTAACAAATTATCCAAAACAGTTTTAAAATGTTCAAAATCAGTATAACTGCGCCCGGTAGGCGACTGCACCCTCGCCGAATCGTTGAGGCCTACGGAAAGAATAATCGCATCGGGGACGCGGTTTCTGAGCTCGCCCCGGTGCCGAAACTCGTTTTCGAGGCGCTGGGCGACTTGATAGGTGCGATCGCCCCGAACGCCCAAATTGTATAAAACGTGTCCTGCGCTCTCCGTTAACATCCACTGGCGCCGCAATCTTTCCACCCAACCACCGCCTACACCGTCGCCAAAACCGTAGATTAAGCTGTCGCCGAAAGCAACCAATTTGAGGGGATGAGAATTTACCCGATGCAAGTGACCAAAGGAATAGGCTGTTGTTGCCTGCATAAGCAATGATACTCAGTTAGTAATTTTGAATCTTGACATACTAGACTAGAATGTAACATTAGATAAAGTAGGTAATCTCATGGTTAAGCGTCCAACCTTCGATTCAACTCAGCTAACCCGTCGGGCGGAAGAGTTGATCGGTGCTGCATCCAACCGCTATCGGATCACGGTGCAGGTGGCGAATCGCGCCAAACGCCGCCGCTATGAAGATTTCGAGAATATGGATGACACTCAAATGATGAAGCCTGTGATGCGGGCGATATTTGAGATGTCGGATGAACTGACTCAGCCGGAAATTATCGGAGACATCTAGACTTCGGCAGTTTTGGGTTTTGAGTGTTGAATTGCCAGCAATTTTTGTTAACTCAAAACTCAAAACTTTCTTGAACTAGACTGGCGTGGATGGGCAAAAAATCCGGTTTATTTGATCTACCGAATAGAGGTAGAAAGATACAGAAAAGTGAGTCTCCGCCTCGCACTCCGAAAAAACTATAAAAACTATCTTTACCAAATCGGGATGCTCTAAATTGGGTTAATTTTCGTAAAATTCTCAACTAAAAAATTAGAAGATCTGCTGGTAGGTAAGTTTATGAAATTATTCTATTTTTGAAATTGTCAAAACCGTGAAAAAGAAATTCAAGCTGGGCTTAAGTTTTCTGTTAGTTACTTTGAGTGTGGCGATTCTCACGCTTTTGAGTGGGGTATTGGAATCGGGTAAATTAAGTGTGTCGGCTGTGGAACCTTCGCTGTTGGCGAGTTCTGCGTCTGTGCGGTTGGTTGCTCAACAATCTGCACCACAGCAATTGAGGGTGCAAGATGCTTGGAAATTTGTATATGAAAAATTGCCCGATTTCCCGATCGAGAATAACTACATTTCTAAGGAAACTGGAAAAGTCGATCCCAACAATACTTTAGTCGGGCGCTTGATTCGATATCACGTGTTTGTCAAAGGACGGCCGCCGAATTACCGTTTTGATTGGAAGTTGAGTTTAGCTGACTATCTGGGGGCGACTCCCGATTATTTGGTGGAAGGCGTGTATCCGGGAAAAGACGTTTTGCGATCGAATCCGATGGAACGCGATCGCACTGCTATTCAAAGTTTAAATAGAAAACAGCGGGATGCTTTGGTTCAAGCTTTGGTGGATGTTTTTACGGAAAATTCCGGGTCATCGCGCGCACCGGCGGCGGGCCAAAAACCCGAAGGGCGCGAGACTTCCCCCGAAACACCGCAGCCGCAGCCGGGAGATGCAAAGTTGCTGACACCGTAAGCTTGGACGAGGCCTAGAAACCGAGTTTTTGGGCGGCGGCTGCCTGGTACGAAGTAAACGCGAGAAAAACCCGGTTTCTCAACAGCAGCGGATAAGTCCTAAAATCACCCAATCAATCCCAAATCAAAAATTTAAAATCGATCGATGGAACGTGTAATTAAGACTGGTGTTGGCTGGCGTTTGGGATGGAACCCAGAGGCCCAGGAGTTTCAGGGTTTGGTGGCTGGGGAGGGTTGGGCGATCGAACTCACGGAGGCCGAGTTAAACGATTTTTGCCGATTGTTGGGACAATTGGCAGCCACAATGAGTCAAATGGCCTCTGAGTTGATGGACGAGGAAAAAATCGCCATTGAAGCCGAAAGCGATTTGGTTTGGGTGCAGGTAGAAGGCTATCCGGCAGCTTACAGCGTGCAGTTGATCTTGAATGCTGGCCGTCGCTGCGAGGGTTTTTGGCCGCCGGCTGCGGTTCCAAGTTTGGTGCAGGCTGCAAAAGTTTTAAAAGTTTTTTGACTTTTTTGGGAATTCCATGCTAAGCTGTTAAAGCTGTCGGGGCGTAGCGCAGCTTGGTAGCGCACTACTTTGGGGTAGTAGGGGTCGTGGGTTCAAATCCCGCCGCTCCGATCGTGATAAAACCTTCTCAAACGAGAAGGTTTTGTTGTTTCTACAGTTATTTGCTTGCATTCGACATTCTCAATTAAGGGTGACAGAATATGACAAGCTCTGACAAGATTAGCGATGAAACAGCGATGATAGTCAGCGAAGCGGGTTACAGCTTTTTAACCTCTGAAAATGAGGTTTGCTTTAAAGGAGAAACCAGTGGCGGGAACTGTCAGGATTGAGAATTTTCAGGATCGGTTGAGACTGGCTTGGCGCTGGCAAGGTAAGCGGTTTTAGCTTTCCATGAACTTGCCCTACACCCAAATCAACTGCAAAGCTGCCGAAATCAAGGCTCGGCAGATTGAGCTTGACATGGCCAGCAACAATTTTGATGCAACTCTGGCAAAATATAAACCAGAAAAACAGGCCAATTTAGCCGTCACTGAACTGTTCGTAGGCGTCAGCCGGGGCGAAGCCATCGCTTCTGTGCCTACAAACAGCGTAATCTCAGCCCTCAAACTTTTGCTAAGTACACAGCAACAAAGAACAATATTTCTGAGTTTTTCCGAAACAAATCTGTTCCTGATGTTTCCGAAACGATGGCAGAAAAGTTTCGGGGATGGTTGAGCGATCGCCTCGAACCTCCTGTGACAGTGCGTGAAAGAATCGCCATGATGCAGGCTTGTTGGGCTTGGGCAATCAAGAAAAAATTGCTCCCTCTAAGCAATGTTGTCGCTTTTAGTTGACATTGGTACTCCTACGAAAATCCCTAAACATAGGGGAAAATCCCCCGGCTGGGAAAAAGGAAAGGTACGTACTAAGGCACCGTGCTATCCCACTGTGAAAAAACTGGTTTCAAGGGCGCAAAAAGTCTTCAAGATTAGCTGTTTAATCTTCTACCTTGTGAATTTTTGAGTAACAGCTTGCCGGATATTCAAAGGCCGCTATTTTTAGCTGCACTCATTTTTTAGTCTAAACTACAGTCATTGAGTCTTCCACCTAATCATGAATATTGTTCGAGATAATTAACCCATTTTTTTCCATCTAATCCAACACCAAATGTACTCCGTCTTCGATATCTTTTGTTAGGTTATTGACGCCGACATATAGCGGTTCTCAGAAAGATGAGGTATGCCCTATGCCCTATGCCCTATGCCCTATGCCCTATGCCCTATGCCCTATGCCCTATGCCCTATGCCCTATGCCCTATGCCCTATGCCCTATGCCCTATGCCCTATGCCCTATGCCCTATGCCCTATGCCCTATGCCCTATGCCCTATGCCCTATGCCCTATGCCCTATGCCCTATGCC
>NZ_JAUBVX010000057.1:0-8167 GCF_036706065.1 Microcoleus sp. A2-C3
TGCGAGAAACTACAGAAAGACCAGAAGCAATTGCTGGCGGAACCGCTAAACTTGTCGGTACGAATTCTGATACAATTTTCATAGCAGCGGCAGAATTACTCAGTGATTCTACAGCTTACGACGCAATGGCAATGGCAATCAATCCCTTTGGCGACGGGTTAGCCGCCTCCCGGATTTTGAAAATTGTTGAAGACTACTTCTCTAATTAAAAACTAATCCTAAAATAGGTTTGTAGTGAGGACTTTAGTCCGCATCCATCACAGGACTAAATTCCTCACTACAAACCAATATGATTGCGTTAATTCTAGGGAAAATGATCTAATTCACAATCGAATAAAGTGCGCCGAATAGCACCTTAGAACTATTACCAATCTCCACCGCCGCCGCCACCACCAGAGTCGCTACTGCTGCTGCTGTAGTCGCTACTGCTGCTGCTGCTGTAGTCGCTACTGCTACTGCTGTAGTCGCCGCCGCCACTACTAGAGTCGCTACTGCTACTGCTGCTGTAGTCGCCGCCCGCACCGCCACCGCTGGAGTCGCCACCACCAAAGCTACCTCCGCAGTCGCTGCTGCTAATGCTATAATCGCCACCCGCACCGCCACCGCTGGAGTCGCCACCACCAAAGCTACCTCCGCAGTCGCTGTTGCTAATACTGTAGTCGCTGCTATTAGTGCTGTAGTAGCCACCGCAATCATCGCTACTACTGTTACTGCTGTAGTCGTTAGTGCTACTGTAATCGATGTTGTTACTGCTGTAGTAGCCACCCCCACCGTAATAGTTGTGGCTGTTACTGCTGTAATTGCGATTGTTACTGGTGTAATTACGCGGATAACGGCGGTGGCGGTAACGAGATATCCGAGAAAATAAGCTGCGAAATATCCTGAAGATAATGAAGCAAGGTATAAATGCTATGAATGCTATGAATAACAACCCAAGTAAGCCATAGATTAAATTCGATGAATCTTCACCTGTGGACTTACTATTGCTAATAACTGGCGATTCAGCAGGTATTGGCGACGGTGTTAGCGCTTGAGATGGTACTATGGGAGCCAAGGGCAGCACGTTTTGAGATTGCACGTTTGCGATCGGAGTTTGTAAAACATTAACTAACGCCTTTGTCCCCGCCAATGTACCCCCGTCAAAGTCCTGCTGTTTAAATCTGGGCGTAATCTCCGTTTGAATAATACTTACCGTTTTCGCATCGGGCAAAAGGCTTTGAATCCCCGAACCAGTCTCAATCTGAACACGGCGTTCTCCAGATGAAATCAACAATAAAACTCCGTTATTTTTACCTTTCTTGCCAATTCCCCAAAAGTTAAATAATTCTGTAGAAAATGCCTTTGGTGTCGCCGATGGCTTGGTATCAGGCACTGTCACCACTGCGATTTCTGAGCCATTTTTTGCCTCCAACTCCGCAATCATCTGATTTAGCTGAGTTTCCGTACTATCACTGAGAATATTGGCTCTATCTGTTACCCAAGTATGATTTACTTGGCGGGGATTCGGTACTTCTTGTACTGTTATAGCTTGACTCGCTACCGGAAATGCAATTGCCGAGAAGCACAGCAAACTGCTAAAAATTATTTGTTTTTTGCTGGATTGTAATTGCATCGTTTCAGTCTCCTGAATAAGTGCCAATCAAAAAATTAAATAGATATGTCCGCCTAATTACAATTAAATAACCAGCTTCCTGTTATGTCAATTCATATTATTCAGAAGTTCGATTCATAAAAGTCATATTTTTAGCGGTTTCTGCACCTTACAGTTATACTCCTAGACGCACGGGTGGGCAGAAACCGGGTTTTTAACCAAGATAATTGCTCACAACCGTGAATTTCGGTTCAAAAACCCGGTTTATTAGTGGGCGAGTGCGATCGCCCACTAATTTAGATATATTTAAGGAGAGGGAATTTGTGGCACAAAATTGCTGCTGCCTTTATAACCGGATAAAAGAGCAAGTTTTTCCAAAGATTGTCTGCCGGTGTAATATTTTCCCCGAATTTCCCAAGTGGGATAAGCTTGAATCTTAGCAGCTTTGCACAAATCCGGTTGAGCATCTTTGCCCCTGGGATCGCACTCAATGTAAGTAATCGCGGTAAATGCTTCTTTGCCGAAAAGTTCTTGTTGCGTGTGACAGTGAGGACACCAGTAAGCACCGTACATTCTAGCTTTGATGGTCTGCAAATGGGTTGCTAAAGCTATTTGATCCGGCACTGATTCGCTAGTAATCGGCGGCGCTTCTTGTTCGGTGACAGGCAATTTGACAGGAGCAGAAGGCGGAGGAGGAGGGGGCGTTTGTGCTAAAGTTTGAGTGGATTGGTTGCTGAAGCTTAACTGTGCAATTCCTCCGTCTGCTTTGGTACTGCCGAAAATCCCCAGAGTTAGGAAAATTGCGATCGCACAAAAGTTGAATTTGCTTACTTTCATCTTGAATTTCATCTGGGATTTGCTAGGATTTCGCGAGCTTGATTCATAGCCTCTACAGCATTGTGTACCACAAAAATGTTAATTTTGCCTAAATTTTTAAAGAAAAGTTGACTTTCCAAGCTATGATTTAACAAAATAACTTGCTTGTGAGCTTTGAGGGCGAGGGCAATTTCCGAAGCTGTACCCGCGCCCGTACCGCAGGCAATTATCACATCTGAAGAAAGAATATTAATGTTATTTCTGGCGTTTCCCATATCGGTGACAATGGCAATATCGACAGCTTCGGAAATGCCGCGAGTATCGTTTCCCGGAAGGATGCCAATTGTTAAACCGTTAGCTGATTTTGCACCTTTGTTGGCGGCATCCATCACGCCGACATTTCTGCCGCCAGTTAGCAATATCCATCCTGTTTCGGCGATGAGTTGTCCGAGTTTATAGGCGTTTTCTAAGTCGGTTGATGTGGCACTTTCGCCTGGGCCCATGATGCCAATGATAGTTTTTTTCATAGTTTGGGATAATATGGTGTTATTGATATTTGCTATTTTTTTTTGCACGATAGACGAAGGTATGTTATCATAAAAATACTTGCATCCTAAACAAAGCTTTTTAAACAACTAACTTGGGTAAAGTTCCTAGTATTGTTACTATGAAAGAGCAAACATTTACACTAGATGAGTCTCAGATCAAATTTTTAGAACTCTGTCAAAACTATGGATTTAAAGATCCTAGTGAATTGGTGAGAATAGCGATTCAACGGTTGGAGTTAGCGTTAGAAGCCCAGCAGTTAGAAGAATCGGCGATGCTTTATGCGGAACTTTATGCAGAAGATACAGAGTTACAGGAATTGGCAGAATTAGGTTTAGAAGAATGTGTGTAGTGTTTTCAATAAAAAGGTGATAGAAGATGAGTATCGCTAAAAGTCCTGAAACCAAGCTGATCGAAAAAATTCGTAGCTTACCGCCCGATAAAATTACGGTATTAGAAGATTTCCTCGACTTCCTTCTAACTCGAAGTGACGATAGTCTTCTAACTTATAGTGCGACTAAACTCTCCGAAGCAGCTTTTGCTAAAATTTGGGATAACCCAGAGGATGCAGAATATGACGAGTTATAATTTTGGTGATGTGGTTTTAGTTCCGTTTCCTTTTACCGATCAAACGACTAATAAAAAGCGTCCAGCCGTTGTGGTTAGTTCCGATGTCTATAATGCAGAATATCCCGATCGCATTCTGATGGGCATAACCAGTCAAGTTAGCAGTAGCCCGAAAGCCGGTGATATCACGATCGCAGATTGGCGAGGGGCTGGGCTTTTAAAAGCTTCTATGATTAAGCCTGTTATTACGACAATTGAGAAACAACTGATTATCAAAAAACTGGGAAGGCTTCAAAATGTAGATATCCAGTCTTTGAAAGAGGGATTGATTGGAATTATAGGTAATAATTGAGCGATCGCCCTTTGCGGATAGTTCCAAAATGGCGCATCCTATTTCCTTTGAGGAGATTCTACCAGTTCTGATTCCTGAAGACGTTGCGATAATAGGCAATCTTCAAAGCTGAAAGCTTCTGAGTCTAGAAAACTAGCGATCGCCATTTCGATCGCAGATTCGAGAGAGCATTCTAGCTGCGTAGCTTTTTCCATCAGGGCGACTTTCACATAGTCAGGCAAATGGGTCATCAGCGAATGAATAGCTTCTGGTGGCAAGTGTTGGATGTTGAGGGTATGATTCATTGTTCTCTGGGATAGCTGAATTTGAATCTCGGAGAGAAAAGAAGAGCGCTCTTTTTAGCAACCGCAACAGATGCCTGATGGACGCGGATGGAATAATGGCGACTAAATGAACTATAATTACTAAAATAAAGATCAGCTGCACTTTATCTATAATCGAATTATGACTGTTATTGAACAAATCTACGCGATCGTCAAAACCCTTCCCCAAAACCAAGCTAGCGAAATTCTCACTTTCGCTGAGTTTATTCGTGCCAAGTACCTGAATGCAAACCAATCCACCGAGACAGTAGATTCTTTAACTTCTTGGCAGGAATTGGTTTATTCCCTCGCTGGAGCGTGGGCAGATGACTTTCCGACTCTGGAAGAGATTCGTACCGAGTCGGGGGAAGACATTTTGCGGGAGAGCTTTTAGATGTACATTTTGGATACAAATACATTAATATACTACTTCAAAGGACAAGGACAAGTTGCCCAAAACCTTGCCAATATACCTCCTCAAGAAATTGGTATTTCCACGATCGTCTTGTTTGAATTGCAAGTTGGTATTGCTAAATCTACTTCACCCGCAAAACGCACTGAACAACTTTAGCAACTCTTGAGCCGAGTTAATCTTGTTCCTTTCGATCGCGATTCTGCTGTTGCTGCTGCCACAATCCGCGCTCAATTGGAGCAACAAGGCACTCCCATCGGGCCGATAGATGTTTTGATTGCAGGGACAGCTTTAGCATTTCAAGCAACTCTTGTTACTCACAATGTCAAGGAGTTTTCGAGAGTTGCAGGACTTGCGATCGCGGACTGGTATTGAGTATTTGGCATCATCAAGTACGGCTGGTTGTTGTTCAAAATTAAAGTACATAAATTGTAGAAACAGCTTATATAATTGACTTGCCAAAAGCAGGTATTTGATAACACGGCGATCGCCCTTTGCGGAGAGTTCCAAAAGGGCGATGATTATCGAATCTAGCTATCGGGATACTTCCCAGTCGGTAATCGCTTGAGTTTGCCATTGCTCATCGCATCCTAAATCGAGTTCGTCAACTAGCTTGCAAGCTTCTGCTAAAGCTTGGTTTTCTTGCTGTTTTCGCCATTGTTGCAAGAGTGATTCTATCAAAGCGCTGGGGTTTTGAACTTTTTGATTGATGTATGTGAGTAAGTCTTCTGGCAAGCAGATAGAGATGTCGTTCATTGGTTAATAAGAATATTTTTTTGTGACTATTCTAGCAATAATTGGCTGAACCGGCAATTTTTTGTTAGTTGAATGCGAGAAGGGAAGGGCGATCGCCCTTTCGGATAGTTCCAAAAGGGATCTCGCACTTTCCAATTTTCTCAAAAATGGGTTTATGCTGCTTCCACTTGTAGCCGACTTTCTACTCGTTCGTATTCATCTTCTAACAGCCAGAGTTTAGCTTCTTGATAACTTGAACTGGCAAATACGATCTGATAATTTTGAGCAGGATCGTAGATAGAGCTATTACCTGAATTGTCACCCAATAAAATTAGGACGTAAGGTGGTGATGCTGTCGGATCTACCCATAATTCTGTGAAGTCCCAGTTATCGGCTAGGTTTGGTTCTGGGGATGACATGATATTTATCTCCTTTAATTTTAATTTCTCCGTAGTACAGTGGTATTCTACTATCGCTGTCAAGTCTGTAGCCAATGGGGTCAGGAAAATAGAGACCATAACGCTCGTGACCGCGAATTACGCCTATAAACTCTCCATTGGCGATGATAGCTTGAGCTACGTTTTCCATTGTAGCTCGATCGTTAAAGATATGAACGCTACCTTCTTGTTGAAGTAGCTTTTGCATTTGATGAGTATCGGGTAGATGTTTCGCAATATGTTTGGTGTCGATGCTTAGTTCGCGGTTAATTCCGGTCATAAATTAAGCGGCTATCAAACATATTATTTATACCATGATTTCACTTGATAAGTATTGATTTGAGAAAAAACGAGATCCCTTTTCGGATAGTTCCAAAAGGTATCTCGCTTTTATTGTTGGTGAGAGTTAGCAGAGGCCGATCGCACTTTCGTCTCAAACAAAAGAAGATCGCCCTTTCGGATAGTTCCAAAAGGGATCTCGCTTTTATTGTTGGTGAGAGTGAGTGTCGGGCGATCGCACTTTCGTCTCAAATAAAATGGGATAGCCCTTTGCGGATAGTTCCAAAAGGGATATCGCCCTTGTTTGGGGAAAGGGCGATCGCCTATTTATTGATAACACGCTATGTTTTAAATGTTATAGCCATGTGAGCTATCATTAGGCAGAATATGACACTGGTTAATATGGTACTACATCCTTTAAAACCCAAGAATTATCACCTTTTTTCTGTGGTATAAGTTTTGCTTCCCATTGATTGCCATAATCAATATTCCAGGGTTTTCCACTTGAATTCATTCTGTCAAGTCCAAAAATGTCCCCATTTGAGGAAACAGTCTTATCCTTAGCTTCTTTGAGCATACTTACAAATAGATCCACAACAGCGCCATGTTTAGCTTCTTCATTCTTCCACCAATCACCTGCTACAATCTCTGGAAATTCCACATTGAATGACTCTTCTGCTGTTTTGGCACGATCTAGATCGCCAAGAAAGCTACTATAGAACCCCCAAGCCCAGGAAGAGTTGTCACTAAATTTCACATCACTTCCTTTGTAAGACCCGTTAAATGCGATTGTGCTAGCTGGATCGAGAGCAACAATATCATTTACGCCTCCTTTTACATTCTTAGCAATTTCCGCTGCTACATAAGAGCCAAGGCTATGACCAATGATGTTAATATTGCCAGTAGTTATACCCCAAGAGTTTAGTTTTTCACCTGCTGCTTTACCCACTTCATCAATCCAGGCAGCAGCCTTGTCAACATCCTTGTTTTTAGCAACTTCACCCCAGTCAAGTAAAAATATTTGAGCATCAGCCGAATATTCCTTAACTCCACTCAGTAACTTTTGAGGTACTTCGTTATATGAGTTATTTTGGAAACCATGAACAATTACCCAAGTAGGAATATTAGAAATAGTTTCTGATCCGCTGAAATTCTTGAGTTGAGCCTTCTTGTATTGTCCTATATCTAAAGATCCATCATCAATGGGTGTTACTCCAATTGTATTGATGCCAAGATCACCAAAACCTCCCAAATTACCAGGACTAGAACTGCCACTCGAAGGCACACGGATAAATTGAGAGGGAGATGAGGCTGAAATAGTTTCAGTCTTGTACAAGTAATCAGCAGCACTACCACTATTAGGAGTGTAACTTGACTGGGAAATCAGAATCGTTCCACCAGGATTCACCTTTTCAACTACCGCAACGTGACCATTTTCCCACTGGGCAATGTCACCAACTTGAGCGTCTTTCGACATAAAAATGCCAGCGGCAGCAGCTTGATTATCCCATTCATTGGCATTCCCACGCAGCTTATTTAAAGCCGTTGTATTGTACCCTAACTGCTGTAAACGACCGTTGACATACCAAGTACAATTACCCAGAGCACTGCCTAAATTGGTAGATGATGGATTAGTCGATGCGGGCGCGTATCCTGACTGCCAGAAAATGTTATTTTCACGATAAGCAGGTAGATTGAAATTAGGCATTGTTACGCCTAGTTGATTGCCAATATTAGTCGGTGTCTTAGGTAGCGTTGTCCCGTAACGATAAGCAGTTGCTTTACTCCCATTCCAATAAATGTAACCATCCTCAAAGTATTGAAGTATATTTCCATTTCCCAGACCCTTTTCGCCACTTTTAGGCTCACCTAACCAGCCTTCCAATCCACCATTTTTTAAGAATGTCTGACGAATACCACCGTAAAGCGGGAAGGTTCCATACTGGCTGCTGACGATCGACCCATTCTCAAATTTCTGATAACTCGCACCATTATAATTGGTGACATCAGAAATGGGATTGCCCAAAGTCCCTTGATAATTCTGGAAAACTGGGTAGAAATTGCCACCGACGGTGTGACCGTTGAGATTAATTGAATTAGATGGCTGCGTTGGGCCTGGATTGGTGATGA
>NZ_JAUBVX010000057.1:8267-41058 GCF_036706065.1 Microcoleus sp. A2-C3
CAGTACCTGGATCGGTGATGACAGTACCTGGATCGGTGATGACAGTACCTGGATCGGTGATGACAGTACCTGGATCGGTGATGACAGTACCTGGATCGCTCGGTGGCTGAGTTGCAGATTGGATATCTTGAACATTGGTGACGTACAAACCAGATACAAAACCGCTACCATCTGCCAGGTGATACCAGACATCACTGCTACCTTCACCATTAGGATCGTTGATTAATTCACCTTGAGTCTGGTAGTCAAATTCCAGTTGTTCCCCAGCACTAACTTTACCAACAGAAGCACTGGAAGTATTAGCAGCGGGACGAATATTAACACCACCGTTAATCTGGACAGCAGTTTTACTCGAATCCGTCACGCCACTCAAATTAAGCGCTCGTTCCCAAGGGTTAACTTGTCCCTCTAAACCCCAAGTAGTAGGATTCGAGAAAGGTGTTGGAATATAAGCTTGCGGCGCTGTTTCCTTCGCCACTTGCACAGCCTTATTAAAATTCACCACCCCAAAACCGGTCTCTTCATCCCATCCGGGTGCCTTCAAATCGATCGCACTTCCAGTCAAAACATCAATCACTTGAGTAGCATTCAAAGCCGGATTGCTATCCCAAACCTTAGACAACATCCCCGCCGCAATCGCCGCCGACGCAGAAGTACCCGCCATTTGGCCGACATCATCACCAACCGTAGATAAAGTCGGATTGTCGATCGAACCACCGGGCACTAAAATATCCAAACCATAGCCGTAACTCGAATAATCCGATCGCCCAAATCCATTAGACGAACCAACCGTGATAATATTCTCAAACTCCTGAGAAGATTGACCCAAAACCGACATCACACCGCCATCATTACCCGCCGCTACAACTAACAGGACTCCATTTTGACGCGCATTTTCCAAAGCCGCACGTTCTCGGTTCGTAAACTCGTAACGAGTAGTAATGCTACCATCAGCATTCTTTTGAGTTAAATCCAGGGGAAGCAGGGCGATCGCATTCTTCTTCTTTTGTCCCTTCGCTTCACTCACAAAATCAGTTAAAGCTAAATCCCATTCCCCAGAACCAATCGCCCGACTTAGGTAAACATTCGCCTGATCGTTGTAGCCATCAATCCCTTTATCGTTACCTTGAATTGCACTTACTAAACCCCAGCTAAACGTGCCGTGTTCGTTACCTTCTCCAGCATTTAACAACGGGTTGCTATCTTTGTCGATGCGATCGCGCCCCATAGTCACTTTAGAGTAATCCAAATCGGGATTCTTCGCCGCAAACCCAGTATCGATGATGCCTACAAAAGCGCGATCGGGCGCTGGCGGCAAAATAGTTTCAAAAGGCGGTTGAGTCTCCGGCGTTTGTTGAGTTACAGGCGGTTTTTCGTCGATCGCAGGCGGTTCTGAGGGAGTCGTTAGGGCGATCGGAGGTTTTATTAGTACAGGCCCTGTAATCATCACAGGCGGTACAACAGCAACTGGCGGCGTTGTCTCAACTGGCGGTACAACAGCAACTGGCGGTACAGCAGGCGGCGTTGTCTCAACTGGCGGTGTTGTCTCAACTGGCGGTACAACAGCAACTGGCGGTGTTGTCTCAACTGGCGGTACAGCAGGCGGCGTTGTCTCAACTGGCGGTGTTGCCGGCGGTACAACAGCAACTGGTGGTGTTGTCTCAACTGGCGGTACAACAGCAACTGGCGGCGTTGTCTCAACTGGCGGTATTGTCGGCGGTACAACAGCAGGCGGCGTTGTCTCAACTGGCGGTATTGTCGGCGGTACAACAGCAGGCGGCGTTGTCTCAACTGGCGGTACAACAGCAGGCGGCGTTGTCGCTACTGGCGGTGTTGCCGGCGGTACAACAGCAACTGGCGGCGTTGTTGTCTCAACTGGCGGTACAACAGCAGGCGGGGTTGTGGCTACTGACGGTGTGGGAGTGACATACTCGATCAATTTCTTGCCGCCATCGAGTTTAGTCCAATCCTTACTCGGATTGATTACTTTGTCGATCGACACTGCCTTACCCGTCGCACCCGTCAACTTAAACACCAAATCGTTGTAATCTTTATCCGAACCCGTATCAACCCGCTGATCTTCCATCGCAAAGGCCTTGCCGGTGCCAGTAACATCAGCTATTTGACCGTACAGCCAAGCATCATCTGGATTAGTGCTAGATAACGACAGCAGCGGGCGTTTGTCGCCGCCAGCATTGGGCTTATTAAAGATATCTTGCACAGTAGCGTTCGGCACCAACATCACAGCAAAAGCCTCACCCGGTTTCATCCCAAATGTTTTCGGGCCGCTGTAGGTTCCTTCGTTATAGTTGTCCTCTCCTAAAAGACCGTCAAACAGCGGATTTGCGCCTTCTGTAGGGTCGGAAATTACTACGTGACCAAAGGTAGAATTGCTCAGAGCTCGTCTTGCCGCTTCTTTGATAAACTCCTGAGAACCTGGAGTTAATTTCTCCATGCCCTGCACGCTGAAAATGGCAACTTCTCCTTGATAATTGCCACCGTCGTGCAACCAGTCAAAGCCAACTTGTCCCGTAGAATCTGTAGCGAAAAAGCCGGAATCAACTCCCAAACCTGTCAGCGGGTCAACTTTGCCGTCTGGTGTTAAACTAACTTGATAATTTGTATCGCGCGAAGGTGCAGAAATTTTGAGTGCATAATTTGTTGCACCCAAATTATCGATGCTAAATGTACCGGAATTTGTGCCTTCGGTGGCGATGTCTTTGACTACTTTTCCGTCACTGTCAAGCAGTTGCATCCCCACCACGGAAGTGAAACCTTCGGCGGTGACGCGAAAACTTCCTGTATTCAGTCGATTGAAGCGATAGGTATCGATGGGGTCAGTTTTTCCCGCAAAGTCGATCGAGAAATAGTTGTCGTTGAGATTGCCGATAGAAGTAGTAGACATGGTGCACCTCGATTAATCCGATAATTTGGGCTGACATTTATCTATCTGGAGTGCGTCGGAGTTTTTATGCGGTTTGTAATATAACTTCACACAAGGTGTGGGTCAAACTCGCTGAACTTGCGCCGCTACTTATCTATCTGGAGTGCGTCGGAGTTTTTATGCAAAATTTCGGTTTTTGTAATATAACTTTACACAAGGTGTGGGTCAAACTCGCTGAACTTGCGCCGCTACTTATCTATCTGGAGTGCGTCGGAGTTTTTATGCAAAATTTCGGTTTTTGTAATATAACTTTACAAATACTTGGCAAAATCCCCGTTTTTAGGGGATGCAGAATGACGTTGAAAGAGATACAGGGCAGTTGAAACCGCCGTCTGTTCTTCAACCCGCGCACCATCCGGGTTTTGTTTGTATAGACGCGGTTTCAACCGCCCGGTATTCTCAAAAAATATCCCCAACAATCATCCCCGCCAATATGACAAACCCAACCCAAACATTTTGGCGAAAGATTTGACCATAAACAGGTGTGGGAATATCATCCTTTCGCAGTTGACTGTACTGCAAAAACCACAAAATCGCCGCCGCACTAATCGCTATCCAAAAACCAACGTGCAACTGCAAATTAATGCCCATTGCTGCTAACAAACCGACCGTACCAACAAAGAAAAAACCCACAGCATTAGCTGCATTATCCCCGAAAAATATCGCGCTGGAATTTACGCCCAAACGCAGGTCATCTTCTCTGTCGCTCATCGCGTAAACTGTGTCAAATCCCATTGTCCAAAACACGACTGCTCCCCACAGCAACCAAGTTGCTATTTCTAATTGATTGACGGCGGCGCTCCAACTAATTAATACTGCAAATCCCCAGGCTATTGATAATACTAATTGCGGCACGGGAAAAACTCTTTTTGCTAGGGGATAGCAGATAATTACTGGTACGGCGGCGACACACAGCCAGAAGCTTAAAGGATTGAGATAAAGGGCGAGAATTGCGGCGCAAGCAAAGGAAATTAAGGCAACTCCTATTCCAGTTTGCACGGTGAGGGCGCGGGATGCTAGGGGGCGCGATCGCGTTCTTTCTACTTCGGGATCAATATCGCGATCCCACAAGTCGTTAATCACGCATCCAGCCGCACTCGTGGCTAAGGTGCCCAACACTATCACACCGACTAATGCTGCGGGCGGCGTTCCGTGGGCTGCTAAAAAGACGGCCCAGAGGGCTGGAATCATTAAAATTAGTCGCCCTGCTGGTTTGTCCCACCTCAAAAGCTTTACGATGGTTAGTAATTTGGATTCGGTTGGGCGATCGGGCTCTATAAGCATTTTAATTCTAGATTGGAGATTCTTAATATTTTAAGCCGATGGCTCAGTAAATTCATGGAATAATTAAAAATATCTGTCAACCCCGATACACTCCTATGGTTAATTCACTTGCTTCTGCGGAGTCAAATCGCATTATTGCCGCTATTGATATGGGTACTAACTCGTTTCACATGGTGGTGGCGCGGATCGATCCGAAATTGCCCGCGTTTACGATTATTGCTAGAGAAAAAGATACGGTTCGATTGGGCGATTGCGAGGTAAAAACAGGGTGCTTAAAGGCTGAGGTTATGGAAAGGGCGATCGCAACTTTGCGCCGTTTTCAAGATATTGCTAAAACTTTTAATGCTGAACAAGTCATCGCTGTAGCTACGAGTGCGGTTCGAGAAGCGCCTAACGGGCGCGAGTTTCTCAAACAAGTTGCTGACGAATTAGACCTAAATGTTAGCTTAATTTCCGGTCAAGAAGAAGCGCGGAGAATTTATCTCGGCGTACTTTCGGGAATGGAATTTAACAATCAGTCCCAGGTAATTATTGATATTGGCGGCGGTTCTACTGAGTTGATCTTAGGAGATAGTTCTGAACCGCGCTGTCTCACCAGTACCAAAATTGGTGCTGTACGCCTGACTGGAGAATTTGTCAAAACTGACCCGATTAGCAAGGAGGAGTTTGCCTATTTGCAAGCTTATATTCGGATTTCGCTGGAAAGACCGATCGACGAATTGCGATCGCAATTCAAGGCTGGCGAAACTCTGCGCTTGATTGGCACTGCTGGAACCATCGAAACTCTGGCTGCAATTAACGCTCGCGAAAAGCTGGGAACAGTTCCGAGTCCGCTGGCGGGCTATCAATTAAGTTTAAAAGATTTGCGCGATTTAGTCAATCGCTTTCGCAAACTTTCTTACTCGGAAAGGCTGGCAATTCCCGGAATGTCTGATAAACGGGCGGAAATTATTCTCGCCGGCGCTTTGATTTTGCAGGAAGCGATGACACTATTAGGGATGGAATCGCTCACTGTGTGCGATCGATCTTTGAGAGAAGGCGTCATTGTTGACTGGATGCTGAGCCGAGGTTTGATTGAAAACCGCTTGCGCTATCAAGGTTCAATCCGCCAGCGCAGCGTTCTACACATGGCTGCAAAATATCAAGTTAACTTAGAACAAAGCGAAAGAACCGCAGAATTTGCGCTGAATTTGTTTGACCAAACCCAAGGAATTTTACACAATTGGGGAACTGAAGAACGCGAGTTGCTGTGGGCGGCGGCGATTCTGCACAACTCCGGTTTGTACGTCAGTCATTCGGCGCACCACAAGCATTCTTACTATTTAATTCGCAATGGTGAGTTATTGGGATACACTGAAACAGAGATTGAAGTAATTGCTAATCTAGCTCGATATCACCGCAAAAATCCTCCCAAAAAGAAGCATGAAAATTTTCAAATTCTCCCGAAAAGATACCGAGAAGTAGTGAGTAAACTGCATCCTTTTCTGCGGTTGGCTGTGGCTTTGGATAGGCGGCAGATTGGCGCTATTGCTGATTTCAAATGCGAACACCGCCCGGAAGTGCGAGAGTTTCACTTGCGGCTGCAACCGCTCAACCCCGCGGACGATTGCGCTCTGGAAATGTGGAGTTTGGATTATAAAAAGCCATGTTTTGAAGATGAGTATAATCTCAAATTAGTGGCAACTTTAGAACCGAGTCTGGTTGGAGTTTAAATACCAGCCAGAGCAACTGTAGGGTGCGCACTGCGCACCTTACGCATATATAGAACGACAATCAGCTAAAATATTTGGATCGATCGCCATTTTCAACATAAAATAGACAAATGTCAAATCCCTTACTTTCCCTCAACTACGAGCCCGCCCTCGAATCCCTCGGCGGCGACTACTTTGATGAAGTCCCGGCGGCCGATTTTCCCCAGCACATCCTCCGCTTCCGCAACGACCAATTATTACCGACATTGGGTTTAGACCCCTCAGAAGTAACCGACGAGCATTTCATCCAAGCATTCGGCAAATTTCACTGCGTGCGTCCATTTCTCGCACTCCGCTACCACGGCTATCAATTCAACGAATACAACCCCAATTTAGGCGACGGTAGAGGCTTTTTATACGGCCAAGTTCGCGGCACTGACGGCAGACTTTATGACTTCGGCACTAAAGGTTCTGGTCGCACTCCCTACTCGCGCAGTGCTGATGGTAGACTCACTCTCAAAGGGGGAATTCGCGAAGTTTTAGCTGCTGAAGCTTTGCAGCGATTGGGAGTTCGGACATCTCGCTGTTTTAGTTTAGTTGAAACCGGCGATGCTTTGTGGCGAGGTGACGAACCTTCTCCGACGCGATCGTCTGTAATGGTTCGTTTTAGTGAATCTCACATTAGGTTTGGCACTTTTGAAAGGCTAAATTATATCCGCCGCCCGGACTTAATTAAAAAACTTTTAGATTTTGTAATTGAATATTACTATCCTGAACTGCATTTAGCAGCTAGCAATTCTGGTGCTTCTTCAGAAGAAAAGTATGCACTATTTTATGCGGATTTAGTCAAGCGAGTAGCTGAATTGGTCGCTCAGTGGATGGCGGCAGGTTTTTGCCACGCGGTGCTGAATACTGATAATATGTCGATTACTGGTGAAAGTTTTGATTATGGGCCTTTTGCTTTTATACCAACTTATAAACCGGAATTTACGGCAGCTTATTTTGACCATTATGGTCTTTATTGTTACGGCAATCAACCGTTTGTTTGCAAGGGGAATTTGGAGAAGCTTCAGCAACCGCTAGCAGCCGCGATTTCTCAAGCTGATATGGATGCTGCTTTGGCAAAGTTTGGTGAGTATTATAATGTTGCTTACCGTCAGTTGATGCTGAATAAATTGGGATTTGAAGATTTGCCAGAGGCGGATGGTGATGAGCTTTTGAAGTTGACAATTAAGATGTTGGCGGAGTCTCAAGTTGATTATCATGATTTCTTTTGGCAATTGCGCAGACAGTTCGATCGCACTTGGCGAGATGATGTCAATCAAATTTTTAGTGACGCGGAACCTGGGGAGTTGTTAGCACCTTGGCGGGAGTTTTATTGTCACGTTTTGCAAAGTTTGTCGGCGGACGATATGGACAAAATGGCCCAAAGGTTGCGGAAGCACAATCCTGAACAATCGCTGTTGAGACCTACGATTGAGGCTGTTTGGGAACCGATCGCTCTTGAGGATAATTGGCAACCTTTTTATGATTTGGTTAAGCGAATTCAAGACTCTTAACGGTAATTTTGCAAGGTGCCCAATGCGCACCCTACGAATAACTATTTGAGCTTTTCAATCTCAAATTGTGTGTCTTTATAACCGCCAGTAAGTCCTTGATCGAGAAAGATTTTGCCCGCTTTTTCTAAGTCGCTAATCGCTCCTGCTTTGTCTCCTAACGATCGCCTAACCATTCCTCTACCGTAGTAAGCACCAGCATAATTTGGATTGATCCGAATGGCTTGCACGTAATCGCCGATCGCACTATTGTAATTATTTAACTGCTGGTAAACCTTGGCCCGATTGGCGTAAGCTTCAGCATCGTTGGGATTCAGCCCGATTGCTGCGGTAAAATCTGCGATCGCCCCTTGGCTGTCGCCCGCTGCGTTGCGAGCCAAACCCCGGTTGCTGAAAGCATTATAATCCTTGGGATTCACTGTCACCGCTTGAGTGCAATCGGCAATTGCTTTCGGATAATCCTTCAAATTTATATAAGCAATACAGCGATTGTTATAGGGAACCCCATCTTCATCGCTCAGCGCAATTGCTTGAGTGCAATCGTCAATTGCGGCTTGATAAGCTCCCAAATTTAACTGCGTACTGCAACGATTCGCGTAAGCATCTCCACTCTTGGGATCGATCGCAATTACCTGAGTATAATCCGCCAATGCTCCCTGATAATCTCCTAGGTGAAAGCGAGCTCTCCCCCGACTGTAAAAAGCATCAACATTCTGAGCATCCAGTTTAATTGCTTCTGTATAATCTCCAATCGCCCCCTGCAAATCGCTGTTACCAGCGCGAGCAATCCCCCGCGAATGATAAGCTTTAACCATGTTCGGCTGCAATCGAATTACTTCGGTAAAATCCTGAATAGCCGTCTTATAATCTTGTATTTCTAAATAAGTAACTCCTCTTTCATAATATGTATTAACATCGTTGGGCTGGAGCTTCAAAACCTGAGTGTAATCCTCAATTGCTCCGCGCTTGTCGTTAAAATCGCGACGGGCAAGAGCCCGGTTAAAATAAGCCTTGAAATATTTAGGATTGAGAGCGATAGTCTGACCATAATCGGCAATTGCTTCTTGATATTTTTTGAGGTCATAATTAGCATTACCCCGCTGATAAAAACTCTCAGCATTTTTAGGGTTTAATTGAATAGATTTATCAAAGGCTTGCAAAGCGGCCGCCGGATCTTGATTTCGAGAGCTTACTACTCCCTTTTCGTAATATTCCTTAGCTTTGATTGGATTCGGGCGGCTACAATAATTAAACAAAAATACCAGAGCAATCGCCCCACAGCCAGCAAATATCAGCCACCAAAACCGAGTCCCCAACCGTAACCCAAAATTATTAGAAGACAGTAAGCTCGACGGAGATTTTTTTTTGTTTTGAGTCGTATTTCCCGCGTCTGGGCGGTGTCTCAACTTGCTGAGAGCTGCCAAAATTTCCTCAGCCGATAGATAGCGTTTGCTAAATTGGTGGCAGACCATTTTGTCGATTATATTTGCCAATACCGGAGAACATTGAGTTCGGTTGCGCCAAACAATTTCCCCGGTGTGAGAAGGATTCGGATCTTGCAATTTTGGCAAATCCGTACCGGGCAAACCCGTGATAGCTTGGATGGCCATCATCCCCACTGCATAAAGGTCACTGCTAAATTGTGGGTTGCCTTGAAATTGTTCGATCGGCATATAAGCCGGAGTCCCAGTCGCAATGGTGCGCGGAAATTCTGTATCGTAGTCGCTGACATGATTAGCAACTTCTTTAACTGAGCCGAAGTCAATTAAAACTAATTTGCCGTCTGGTTTACGGCGGATTAAGTTGGAGGGATTAACATCGCGGTGAATCACTCCCTGAGAGTGTACAAAAGCCAGAAGTTGTAACACTTCTTCCAATAGCAACAGCACTCGCTCTTCCCGCCAAGGTTGACCGGCCACAATTTCCCGATTTAGGGCGTGTCCGGGTACAAATTCTTCTACGAGGTAGAATTGATTATTTTCTTCAAAATAAGCGAGTAAAAAGGGAATTTGATCGTGTTTTCCCAGTTTTTCTAATATTTCTGCTTCTTGTTTAAATAAGCGGTAAGCTGTTTTGAGAACTGTGGAAGTGTTGCTGGGAGGCCGAAGCTGTTTGACTACACATTGAGGGTGGCCCGGACGGCGAGTATCGACAGCCAAATAAGTTTGTCCGAAAGCTCCCGAACTGAGAATTTGCACTACGCGATAACGCCTGTCTAAAAGTTGACCAACCATGTTCATATCAATAATTGGGAATTGGGAATTGGGAATTGGGAATTGGGGATTGGGGATTGGGAATTGGGAATTGGGGATTGGGAATTGGGAATTGGTAGTGGGTGATTTTGACTTCTTTCTTCTTCCTTGTTGGTTATTCATTTTCCTACCTAATGACTAATGACAGTTGACTAATGACTGATGACTGATGACTGATGACTGATGACTAATAACTGATGACTAATAGTTTATTTAGGGTCGTTGATTTGTGCTTGTGCATTTTGAAAACCATCGGCTCTTCCTTGTTCTAAAAACAGGGTTGCAGCTTTCTGAAAATCCTCGATCGCCCCAGCCCGATCTTTGAGTTGGCGACGGACAAGGCCTCGGCTGTAAAAAGCGCTAGCATTGTTGGGGTTGATCCGTAGCGAATGAGCGAAATCCTCAACCGCTAAAGGGTAATTTTTTAGTCCTGAGTACAGAGTACCGCGATTGCTGTAAGCTATGGCATCACTGGGATTAAGCCGAATTGCTTGAGTAAAATCTTCCACAGCCCCCTGCTTGTCTCCCGAAGCCGATCGAGCTAATCCTCGATTGCTGTACGCCTTGGGATTGTTGCTGTTGAGTCCGATCGTCAAACTGCAATCTTCGGTAGCCTTTTGAAATTGTTTTAAATTCAGATGAGCAATGCAGCGGTTGTTGTAAGCTGCTTCATCTTTGGGATCGAGGCGAATTGCTCGGCTGCAATCTTCAATCGCTTTGTCGTAGGTTGCCAAATTTAAGTAAGCGCTGCACCGATTAGTATAAGCATCAGCTTGGTCTGGTTCCAATTCGATCGCCCTACTGTAATCTTCCATCGCTCCTTGATAATCTGCCAGATTAAATCTCGATCGACCGCGACTGTAGTAAACCCCAGCTTCCTTGGGGCTAATTTGAATCGCCTGGGTAAAATCCGCCATTGCTCCGGTTTTGTCGCCCGATGCCGATCGAGCTAAACCCCGATTGCTGTATGCTGTCGCATCGTTGGGATTAAGCCGAATTGCTTGAGTGTAGTCTTCAATTGCCGTGCGGTAGTCTGCCAAATCGTAGTAGGCTAAACCCCGCTGGTAGTAGGCCTCGCCGTCGTTAGGATTGAGCCGCAATACTTGGGTAAGATCTTCCAATGCCCCCCGCTTGTCGCCGGTGTCGCGGCGCGCCAGAGCTCGATTGTATATGGCTTTGGTGAAGCTGGGATTAACTTTAATTGCTTGGGTGTAATCCTGTATTGCTTGCTCTGTCGCGCCCATATCATAACGAGTATTAGCCCGCTTGTAGAAAGTTTCGGCATCACTGGCATTCAGGGCGATCGCTTGAGTATAATCGGCGATCGCACCTGTTTTGTCACCTTGCTGCGCCTTGGTAGCGCCCCTGGCCAACAATTCTTTTGCCCTCGCCGGATTTTGACTCTGCCAAAAGTAAATTATGACTGCTATCAAAATTAAAGCTGCCGGTATTGCAGCGAACAGCAACAGTCTGGTTGGGCGCTGTCTCGGCCGTTGACTCGTAGCCTTCCTGATGATCGTGGCTGGCGACGGCTCAAAATCGTATTTTACAGCGATTTGCTTGAGGTCGGTCAACACTTCGGTGGCATCTTGATAACGTTCCTCGCAGTCGGAGTCCACCATGCGATCGATCATATCTGCTAGGGTCGCCGAACAAGTCGCCCGATCGCGCCAGGGAATTTCGCCTTGGTTTTTTAAGGCACTCAGTTCATCGGGCGAGAGTCCCGTCACCGCAAGCTGGGCGATCGTACCTAGAGCGTAAATGTCGCTATTGTAACGGGGGTTGCCGATCGATTGCTCGATCGGCACATATAATATTTCAGCAGCCAACTCCTGTTTTTTTCCCAAAGGCTTTTTAACAGAGTTCGGGGAGGTTGGCGCCAACAAATGACAATTAGCGAGTTCCGGGTTAATTTCTTTGTCTAAGCTAAAGTCAATCAACACAAATTTGTCGTCTGACTCGCGCCGGATCACTCTATCTGGTTGAATTCTGCGATGAATGAACCCGTTATCGTGTATAAACACCAAAACTTCTAATATGGATGATAGCAGAGCAATTACTTTCTCTTCTGCCCAAGGTTCACTGGGTATCAGTTCTTCGCTTAAAGGTTGACCCGCAATAAATTCTTCAATTAAGTATAAACTTTGATTTTCCTCAAAATACGCCAGTAATTCGGGGATTTTGTCGTGTTTACCCAATTTTTCAATTATTTCTGCATTTCTTTGAAATATAATTTTGACTAATTCTGGAGTTTGCGAACTTGTGCCGAGAAGCCGCATTTCTCTAACCGTGCATTGCGGATATCCGGGACGGTGAGTATCTGCTGCTACATAAGTTTTTCCCACTTCACTTGAGTCTGTGACTTTAATGATGCGGTAACGTCTGTCTAGAAGTTGACCAATCATGCTATGCCCTCTGCCCTGTTAATGTTCGATTATCGCATGAAACCAGGATAGCAAAAAGATGTTGCTGACTAATTTAAGTTCGAGCTGGCCGTGAATGGGGCTTTCCGGGCGAGGGCTGTTCTGCAAGCCTCGTTAACAGTTGACAGTTGACAGTTGACAGTTGACAGTGAAGTTTTTAGGCAGGGGATTTAAGCCCCTGCCTAAAAACAATCCACCTAAAGGTGGGGGCTTAAATCCCCTGTGCCTCGGTAACGGATTCGCGAGCGAAGTCAAGCAGGGCGGGCACGCTCTTTTAATATCTTGGAAAAACTTCGCTAAAATTGTTTATCCTGTCAATGAGATCTGTATAACTTTTGAATGTGTGAACAATAAAAATGTCTGAATCCCTAACAAAAGGAGGAACGATCGCAGCGATCGCCACTGCCATAGTACCGCAACAAGGCAGCGTCGGCATTGTGCGAGTTTCAGGTTCCGCAGCCTTAAAAATTGCCGAAACCCTGTTTCGCGCCCCAGGACGGCAAATTTGGGAGTCTCACCGCATTCTTTACGGTCACATCCGCCGCCCCAAAACTCAAGAATTAGTCGATGAAGCCTTGCTGTTAATCATGAAAGCACCACGTTCTTTTACCCGCGAAGATGTGGTGGAATTTCACTGTCACGGTGGCATTATGGCGGTGCAGCAAGTCTTGCAGTTGTGTTTGGAAAATGGCGCGAGATTGGCGCAGCCGGGAGAGTTTTCGCTCAGGGCTTTTTTGAATGGAAGACTAGATTTAACTCAAGCTGAAAGTATCTCGGATTTGGTGGGAGCCCAATCGCCGGCAGCCGCGCAAAGTGCTTTAGCTGGTTTGCAGGGAAAATTAGCTCAACCAATTCGCAAGTTAAGAGCAATTTGTTTGGATGTGTTGGCAGAAATTGAGGCGAGAATTGATTTTGAGGAAGATTTGCCACCTTTAGATGAAGGTCAAACTTGTTTGGAAATAAATCACATTTTGAGCGAATTGTCAAGGATTTTGGCGACGGCAGATCGCGGTGAATTGTTGAGAACTGGTTTGAAAGTGGCGATTGTTGGGCGGCCGAATGTGGGAAAGTCGAGTTTGTTGAATGCGTGGAGTAAGA
This sequence comes from Microcoleus sp. A2-C3, assembly GCF_036706065.1. NCBI lineage: Bacteria > Bacillati > Cyanobacteriota > Cyanophyceae > Oscillatoriales > Microcoleaceae > Microcoleus > Microcoleus sp. A2-C3. The sequence goes on from NZ_JAUBVX010000057.1 coordinate 21,516, forward strand.
GCGATCGGGCGATCGTCACAGATTTGCCCGGAACGACGCGGGATGTGGTAGAATCGCAGCTAGTTGTGGGCGGCATTCCGGTGCAGGTACTCGATACTGCGGGCATTCGCGAGACGGAAGACAAGGTAGAAAAAATTGGCGTTGAGCGATCGCGCGCCGCAGCAAAACAAGCCGATTTAGTATTATTGACAATTGACGCAGAATCTGGTTGGACAGCAGGCGATTGGGAAATTTACGAACAAGTAAAACACCGCCAGCTAATTATAATTATCAACAAAATTGACCTAGTAAAAACAATCCCAGAATTGCCTTTTACCTCTGAAATTCACCCGATAGTCACCGCAGCCGCCGCCCTCGATCGAGGCATAGAAGACTTAGAAACAGCAATCTTAGATGCTGTCAGCGGGGGGAATTTGCAAGCAGCAAACTCGGACTTCGCAATCAACCAGCGACAAGCAGCAGCCTTAACTAGAGCCAAAATTTCTCTGGAACAATGCACGGATACTATTAGCAATAAATTGCCTTTCGATTTTTGGACAATAGATTTGCGCGGCGCAATTCAAGCATTGGGGGAAGTTACGGGGGAAGAAGTGACAGAATCAGTGCTGGACAGAATATTTAGCAGGTTTTGTATTGGGAAATAGATCAGACATACGGTTAAAACCGCGCCTACAAAAACTAAGTCCGCCGACGCGGACTAAAGAAAACAGGTAATTTTAAGCGCCCGGTCTTCTTATCTTCAACCCGCGCACCATCCGGGTTTTGTTTGTGTAGACGCGGTTTCAACCGCTCAGTTTTATGTGGATTATTTCATTTAACGAATATTATATTTACTAGAACGAGTTACGATCGCGGTCTTCCCAGCGTTGTAATATAAAGCACGGCCTCACTCGTAGGAATACCGAGAACGTCATTCACGCGATCGTCAAAAAAGCCCGCAATACCGCTGACACCCAAACGCAGTTGAACCGCTGCTAAATTCAATCTCTGGCCCAAATGACCGGCATCCATGTGCAAATATCGGTAAGCCCGATCGCCATATTTTGCTACAGCCCTGTTCAAATCCGCCGTATGAAACAACAGCGCCCCCGCATCTCTGCCCAAATCTTGCCCCAAACACAAAAAATGTAGCTCCCTGCGGAAATTTTTAAACCGAATTTGCCGCAATTCTTGAGCTTTCGGAGCGTAATAATAACAACCTTCTTCCAACCCATTCACTCCCGAAACAGCAATAAAAGTCTCGATCAAACTCAGATCGAAATAGTCGGGATAACCGTCTAATCCTTGGTCGATATAGTGCTGCGGCTGGTAAGTAAAATCCAGCATTGCCAGCAGTTCACCCAAGCTCAAAGAAGCACCTGTATAAGCACGGGTAGAACGCCTTTTGAGCATAGTATTTTCTAAAGTTTCCAGATTCACTCCCCAAGGAATCGAAGGAGTTACCGTCGAAACTTTAGTACAAAACGGAAAGTTGTATTTATCGTCTAAATCGCCTTCACTTTCATCGAATTTCCACCCATCAACTCCGGTAGGATCTGATTCTAACTCTGTCGCTTTATGGAGGTATCCTAAGAGTTGACCTTCGGAAATCTGCGGGTAATCTGTCGTGGTCTTTCCAGGCAAAGCTGTTTTGAATTTTGGCAAGTTTTGGTCGATATCTAGCAAGTCGGCTAAAGCAACTAAACAGATCGCTCCTTCTTGTTCCGAGTCGATGTACAGTAATTGATTGATAGCTTCGTCGGCAAATCCTCCAATCAGGTGAGGTCGGTAATCGTTGACGGCGCAAGCTAACTCGATATTGCTCAATAAATGACCAGTGTCTAGGAAAATTCGTCGATAAGCTCGGTCTTCGTAACGCCAAGAAGAACGGAAGAAAACAGTCGTAATTGCGATCGCCAATTGGGTATTTTCTAGCACTGGCGATCCAAAACAAGCTGTTTGCAACGCCGGCCAAACTTGACTGTCCCAAAAATGAACCAGCGTATGAGTTCTACACTGATAATTGTAGAGCCCCGCCGGCAAATGTGGCGTGCCACGGGAGATTAAATAAACTTCTGCTGGGTAGAGCCCGCCCGCCGACGGTGCCGATCGCAAATACAGGTAGCTTTCATCTACCGTCTGCACCTTCGCCGTCAGCCCGTAGCTGCACAGCAACAAGCTAGACAACCGATGCCACCAACCGGCATCGGGAGCGGCATTTGGATCATCTGAGGGGTCTTTTAGGTGAGGCTTGAGGTCAAAATACGCTCCAATTTTATATTCTTTGAAGGGTACGGGTTGCTCTGTCCAATCTAGCTGTCTGCTTTTGGCAGCAATGGTTTCAGGATCGTATTTCGTCCGTTCGTGGTAGTGCTGAGCAATGGAAATGGGAAGTTCTGGCATATTTCAGTAGAGGATGGGCTTTGGTTTGTCGATCGATCTTGACATTACTGACGGCAAGCATGGTCTAGCAACGCAGAAATTTACAAATATAAAAAAAATCTTAGAAAAAATGCGATCGTTGTTACACAAGCTTAACATAAGAGTTGCCTAAGTATAAATACGCAAAACAATAACAACTAATTATCGTTATGGATTAGCTGCTATAGCTGTCCTCACAAACAGATGAAAATGCAAAAGCTAAGCGCTGAGCAATTGCTCGCTCAGTATTCTGAAGGCAAGCGAAATTTTGACGCTGTAGACTTAAGTGGAGATAACTTGTTTCAAGCAGATCTGGCAGAAATAAACCTTTCTGGTAGCGTTTTGAGGCGAGCTTATTTGCCCTACGGAAATCTGACTCAAGCCAATCTTTACAAAACTCAGTTGCAGGATGCTGAATTAGGCGATATTCAACTTTATCAAGCCAACTTGTCGGAAGCTAATTTGAGGGGAGCTAATTTATCAAGAGCAAATTTACGCCACGCCAATTTGCAAGGTGCTAATTTGCAAAAAGCGAATTTACAAGGTGCGGATTTGTACAATGCAGATTTGACCAATGCCGATTTGAGATATGCCGATTTGCAGAGAGCTAATTTGGAGAAAGCAAAGTTAACCAAAGCTCAATTGGCTGGCTGCAACTTCTTTCGATCGCGCTTGGTGGATTTGTCCGACGCTGAGTGCGATCGCACTACCATCGGCCCCGAAGGATATTGATTTCGCAGCAATGCGTTTGGGCGATCGGCCGAAAAGGGCGTGAAGCGTAGCTATCCCGTAGGGAATCGTCCTTTTTGACATTTTTTAACATTTCTCGACACCGCTGACAATGTGAGTTAGAATCGTAGAGAACTTATCTCTCTGCAATATTGACAATCAACAACACATATTTCCACATAAAAAACGGTCAAATCTATGAATGATCCAGATGAAAAAGCCAGAGAACTCCGACACAAAGAACAACAACTTAGAAAACGAGAACAAGAACTTCGACTTCGCGAACTAGAAGCAGAAATCGAAAAATCGGTGCCAGAACATATAACGAGAAAGTACGAAGAACCAGATAGCGATCCTCAGGCAAAACTCAAAATATGGCGTCGAAAAATTATAGCAATCACTCAATTTACAGGTCTGGCAATTGTCGCGCTGGTTGCGATTCGCGTAGCATCTTGGCTGGGAACTGCGGTACTGGTTGGAGCAATTGCTTTGATTGGTTACAAAATATTGTTTGAAGATAAGAACTCTAAAAAATAACTGGCAGGGTATTGTAGTTATTGCAGGTTTGCACTGCGCACCTTATCGCTATCAATAACGCATCAAACCAATTTTACATAAACCATGACAAAATTATTTTGTTTGGAAATACCCCAGTAGTAAACAATCAGAAAATAACCATGAACCTCAAAGTAGAAACTAGCAGCTTTCTCAACGATTTAGAGCGAGTATCCGCAGTGCGCCGAGAAATTGCCGATCGCCTCAGCAACATCGCCACAGCCATCGAGCGATCGGAAGTAGCAGGAACCGAAGCATCAGGAAAACTCGGCTTAGAAACAGACAACGCCGACATCAATCTCGCCAGCAAAAACTTGCGTCAAGGAGTTTTCCGGCTGCTAGTATTAGGCGACATGAAACGCGGCAAAAGCACTTTTCTAAATGCCTTAATCGGCGAAAACTTGCTCCCCAGCGATGTCAATCCCTGTACGGCTTTGCTGACAATTTTGCGCTACGGTTCCGAAAAAAAAGTCACCGTTTATTTCAACGACGGCAAAAGCCCCAAACAGCTCGATTTTAAAAGTTTCAAACATGACTACACAATTGACCCCGCCGAAGCAAAACGCCTAGAATCAGAAAAGAAACCAGCATTTCCAGATATCGACTGCGCCGTAGTAGAATATCCCTTACCTTTGCTAGAAAAAGGCATAGAAATAGTAGACAGTCCCGGACTGAACGACACAGAAGCCCGCAACGAATTATCTCTCGGTTACATCAACAACTGCCACGCTATTTTGTTCGTACTCAGGGCAACTCAGCCTTGTACAATGGGCGAAAGACGTTATCTAGAAAATTACATCAAAGGCCGCGGCTTGAGCATTTTCTTTCTAATCAATGCTTGGGATCAGGTGCGGGAAAGTTTGATTGACCCGGATGATGCTGAAGAAATGGCAGAAGCAGAACAGAAACTGGGGAGGGTTTTCAAAGCTAATTTGGCTGAATATTGTTTAACAGAAGGACACGATATTTACGACGAGCGAGTGTTTCCAATTACCTCAATTAAGGCGCTCAGGTTGCGGATCAAAAATCAGGATGCAGATTTGGCAGGAACTGGTTTTCCTGAGTTTATGGCGGCACTGAATACATTTTTGACCCAAGAAAGGGCGATTTCGGAATTGCGTCCGGCGAGGACTTTGGCGCGTCAAATTTCTGCTCGCGTCCGCGAAGCTGTTGGACGGCGCTTACCATTGCTCGATCGCGATGTCAATGAGTTGAAGGATAAGATTAATTCAGTTGAACCGGAGTTTAAGAAGCTGACTCAGATTCGCGATGAATTTCAACAAGAAATTAGCCGAGTTAGAGATAGTAAATCGCGGGCGATCGCAGATTCTTTCCGCGCCTACGTTCTCAACTTAGAACATACCTTTGAAACCGACTTTTTGCGGTATCAACCGGAACTGAGATTTCTGGATTTCTTCAGCCAAGACAAGCGAGAAGCCTTTGAAGCATCGCTCAAACGAGCATTCGAGCAGTACATCAACGACAAACTAGCAGCTTGGACTCTCACCGCTGAACAAGAGATGAATTCAGCATTTTCGCAGTTGTCACAAAGTGCAGCAAATTACGGAGCATCTTACACAAAAGTAACTGAAAAAATTACCGAAAAACTGACCGGGCAAACAATCCCCACGCCAGTCAGCAACTCGAACGAAGATAACTCACCAGCTTGGGCAAAATGGGCGATGGGATTGTTTTCGTTAACGACAGGAAACCTGGCAGGCGTAGCAATGGCAGGAGCGGGTTTTGACTGGAAAAATATCCTGCTCAACTTAATTACTGTGTTGGGCGTTAGTACGATTTTTGCTAGTTTTACGGGGATTGTTTTGGGGCCGCTGTATTTGGCTTTGTTGGGAATGGGTATTGGGGTTTTGCAAGCAGATGGAGCTCATAAACAGTTGGTGAAAGCGGCGAAAAAAGAGTTGGTGAAGTATCTGCCGCAGGTTGCCGAGCAGCAGTGGCAGCCAATTCACGATGCTGTGAAAGAGTGTTTTGATGTTTATGGACGCGAAGTGGGCGATCGCATGAATGATGATATTAACTCTCGGAAAGCTGAATTGGATAATTTGCTGCAACAAAAGCAATCTCGCGAAATTAATTGTCAGGCTGAATCTGAGCGTTTGGAAAAATTGGAGGCTGATGTTTCTGCCGAGTCGCAGAGTATTGAATCGGTTTATCAATGTTTCTTAGCATCCGCTAGTTAAATTTTTCCTAATCGTTCAAAGTTAACCGGTGCGCAGTGCACACCCTACAAACTCAACTCTTGTGGGGTGGGCATCTTGCCCGCCGCAAAACTTAAATTTAAATGTTATAATAGCTTGAAAAAATATGCAACAACCCGAAACTTATCAAGATCTAACTAACAATCTCAAGTCAGCACTCGGCATTCTAGAACTAGATAAAAACTCCCAACTTTACCGAGATACAACCTCAATCTGCGACTATCTTGCCAAACCAACTTTTCAAATCGCTGTCTTCGGCCCGTTTAATTACGGCAAGTCAACTTTGCTGAATGCTTTGCTGGGAAATCGTGCTTTGCCGATCGACCTTGTGCCAACTACAGGTGCCGCCATTTATGTCAACTACGGCGATGAATTGCACGCAAAAATCACGCTCAAAGACGGTACAGAAGTCAGCGAACCCGGGACGGATGTGTTGAAACGCTACGCCATCCTCGACGACGCTAGGCAAATGCGCGATGATGTGGCAGCCGTGAATGTGTACTGTCCCCACCCATTTCTGAAAACGGGCGTGGAATTGCTGGATTTGCCGGGAACTAACGATCGCCAAGAACAGGATAACTTGGTTAGGGATAAATTGCTCACTGCTGATTTAGTGGTGCAGGTTTTGGACGCTCGAAAATTGATGACTTTGGGCGAACGGGAGAACTTGAGAGACTGGTTGAGCGATCGCAACATCAACACAGTCGTTTTTGTTGCCAACTTTATCAATCTACTCGAACCAGACGACCAAAAACAAGTATACAATCGATTGTTGTTTGTTGCCGAAAGTTTTCGCTCCAACTTGCCGAATAATATCAGTAATATTTACCGCGTCGATGCTTTACCCGCGTTGAGGGCGAGATTAAAAGGCGATGTAGCGGCGGCTCAAACTACAGGAATTGCCACGTTTGAATCGGCTTTGCAAAGTATTGTAGTAGCTCAACAGGAACAACTAGCAGTTAAGTTGCCCAGAATAGAAGCCATAGCTATTAAGATTTGTCAATCTCTGCGAGCTAAATCTGAAACTGTCGCCGCCGAAATAGCAGCAGCTCAACAAAAGCAAAAAGACAGAATAGAAATTAAACAAAAAGCCGAAAAATTGATATCTAAAGGCTTTCAATCCAGCGTTTCCGACTTCGAGATTTGGCTTTATCAACCCACATTTTTGCAGCGATATCAATCTGAAATGGCTCTGTCGCTTCAGGAAGGCAGTTTTGATGCGTGGAAGATAAAATTTCAGCGAGAGGTCTTAAATCAGCAGCAAACCATCGCAGAATGGGTAAATAAAGCTTGCGAGTTCTTTGACAAAGAACAGCCGATCGCCCTTTTGATCGCATTTCCACCAGCCCCGCAAATCGCTTTACCAGAGCCACCGGCAGCTCCGGCTGCTAAAAGGTCGATCGACAGCGAAGTGACTCCAGTGGCGATCGCCACCGGCTTAGGTTGGCTGTTGGGCGGGCCTGTGGGAGCCGCAGTAGTCGGCGGTGCTAGCTATATTTTGAACAAAAGAACTGGGTATGAAAAGCCACCTGAATCCTCAGAAGCTTATCTCAATCAAGTCGCAGAAATTTGCAATGATGCTGCTAAAAACTATCTTGCCCGCTTCAGCACAGATACTTTTTCGATGCTGCAACACTACAAGGAAATCGCCGCCAAAGTTATCTGTTTTCAAGACAGCCAAGAGCCATTAAAAGTTAATGTCCAGCAGCATCAATTACAGTTATTAAATACTTTAACGGAGAACTTAGAGCAAGAATTGGCAACCATACAAGTCAGGTTATAGCTGCCATTTGCGGAGCCGGATATCGATCGCCCGCAGCAATACCTTTCGGTGCGACGGCTTCAATTCGCTGCAAGCGTAAAGAGGGCAACCACGAGGGGTTGCCCCTACAATAATTATACAACTGATTTAGGATTGCTATATCTACCAGACAATCTGTGCACTCTAAGCTTTCAACTCTTACAATCCTAGGGAGGCAGCAGGGCGATCGCATCTTTCCAAGGACATAATGCTATTGTTGTATTTAAAATGCTAGGCTGTGAGAAATAATTAAAATTTGAGGCCGAACAAGCGGGGTCGAGCGGCGAGGTATTAGGAAATTTTCCCCAAGTTTTTTCGCATCTGGCTGCAATCTTCGGATCGGCGTGAAATTGAGATAAATGACTCTAAAGTTTATGAATAATTCTCCTCTACAAGTGCAGAAAATTCGAGCTATTGCATTGACGGTGACAAATGCCGATCGCTCCCAGGAGTTTTATACCAAAGCGCTTTGCTTTGAATTTGTTTCGGATATTACGGTTGAAGGGCAAAAATACAGCGAGATCGAAGGTGTTGACGGGGCAAAAATCCGCATTGTTACTTTGCAGCTTGGAGATGAACAAATTGAGTTGATGGAATATCTGAACGTTGAGGGAAAACCCATCCCCAAAGATTCCCAAAGTAATGATTTGTGGTTTCAACATTTGGCAATTGCAGTCAGTGACATCGATCGCGCTTTTGCACACCTGCGCTCTTTTCCCATTCACCCCATCTCCACTGCACCCCAAACAATACCGCCGGAAAATCAAGAAGCTGCTGGCGTGCGAGCTTTTAAATTTAAAGACATTGACGGCCACAATTTAGAGCTAATTTGGTTCCCGGAGGACAAAGGACAAGAAAAGTGGCATCAAAAGGGCGATCGCTGCTTTTTAGGAATCGATCACAGTGCGATCGCGATTAGCAACACCGAGCAAAGTCTCCACTTTTACCGCGACTTACTGGGAATGCAAGTTAAGGGAGGTAGCCTCAACCAAGGCGAAACCCAAGTTCGCCTCGATAATTTGCCAGAAGCTAAAGTCAAAATCACCGCACTGCGGCCGATTCAAGGCGGTTTAGGACTTGAACTATTAGACTATTTAGTTACTCCAAAAGGCCGCCCCATACCGAGGGATTGGAAAAGTTGCGATATCGCTCACCTGCAAGTCCAACTAATTGTTAACGATCTCGATCGACTATTGGAAAGCCTGCGGCAAAATAAAGTTGAGTTGATCTCGCAGCAGATCGTGCAATTTGGAGATAATTCCAGTTTTTCCCGCCAAAGTTGCCTCGTCAAAGATCCTGACGGACACGCAATCTTACTGACATCCCAAATAGCCACTCCGTAGTGTTCATAATCACCACTAACAAATTAAGCTATCTCCCAATCTTTCTAATTTTTAGCCCTTAAGTATCCGTGTGTTCTTTGCTGTCTCCTAACATTTGCATCAATTTTCTGGCGACGACAACACCTACTACCGCACCGCCAACCCATTTAATCACCTCCGCAGTGTTAATCGGGTGCAAGTGGCGATCAAAAATTTCATCTTTTAGCCATTCCCCTGTTACTTTTAAATTATGAACGGGAGTGGGTAATAACTCTAAATAAGTACCTTGGCGAATTAAATGACCGACCTCTCCGGTAACTTCAAAGCTATTGTAAATGTTAGCCACACTTTCTTCTATCCCTAGTTTTAACAGCGTTCCCCGCAGGTTAACTTCCGCAGGTTTTAGCTCATTTCCTAAAGCCAGAGCATTCAAATTATGAGCGATTGCAGCTCCCTGCTGATAAGCAACTTGAGCGGTGGGAGGTAAAGAATTGCCTTGCACTGCGGCACAATCTCCACCAGCAAAAACTTCTGGAAAATCTAGCAATTGTAGTGTAGGGTTCACTAAAGGGCGGCCGTGTTTGTCTCGGGATTCCTCAGAAATTTCTAAACCTTTAATCAGCGAATTAATGTTAGTTCCTGTAGTCCAAATTACTGTAGCTGTTGATAAAGTTTCCGCCTGTCCGTGGCGCTGATATTCTACTTCGTTGGGGCGAATAGCAGTCGCTTTTGCCTCCATAATAAATTCTACAGGTACAGTGCGTTTTTGCAGAGCATTTTTCGCAATTTCGCGCAGGTGACTGTTAATATCGTTATCAAGGATTTGCTCGCCGTGATTGACTAAAAGGACCCGCACTTCCTCTGCATTGCCACCCATAGCAGCATACCAATTAGGCAGTAAATCGCCTAATGTACCGGCCATTTCTACGCCAGAAGGTCCAGCACCTATGACGGTGACAGTCAGGAATTTGCGCCGCTTTTCTGCATCTTGAATCTGAAGAGCTTGTTGCAAGCAGTCGCGCAGGTGTTTGTCAATGGCGATCGCATCTTCTCCGGTACGGAGAGGGAACGCATTTTCTCGCGCACCCTCAACGCCAAAATATCCTGTAACGCTACCTAACGCCAAAACTAAATTGCTGTAATTGTAGGAATCTCCCGATGTTACTTTGACTAACCGCTGTTGCAAATCAATCGATTGAACGGCATCTTTAACAAAAATTACACCGCTACCTTTTAGCAATTCCTCATAGCGCGGCCAAACTTCTTCTGCACCCATTTCGCCACTAAAATATTCGTAAAGTAACGGCTTAAAGGAAAAGCGATCCTCTTTTTCGATCAAAATTACAGAACGGGGATAGTGTTGGTGGCTCAAGTGCAAAGCTGTAAATAGTCCAGCAAAGCCGCCACCTACAATTACAGTTTGATAGATTGTGTTGTTCATCATACTGTTTATTAAATTTGATAATTTTCTTGATGTACTAATTATTATACAAAAATGCTGCTTGATTCTAACTAACTTCAACTTAGATCGCCTTTGGTCGATTACGATCGCAAAAAAGGTTTGCAGTCCGCCCTCCAGCAAGCTCCCTGTGGAGAACCCAACTCCGCAATAGGAACTAATCTTACTGCGGTTAATCGACAGGACATGATATTAGAGGTAATAGTTATTCAAAGGTATCTGCCTTAAGAAAGACATAATTTTAAACTATATACTTCTTAAGGCATAAATAAATTTTTGTTTAAAATGACTAGACGCTATAATTAGCAAGAGTTTGAACTAAAGCAATTTCTTATAGTAGCTATTTTTATTACAAATTTGACAAAAGTTTGTTATCAATTTGACAAATAGAGTCTATATAATAAATGTCTAATAAATTTTCAAAATGACGGAGAAAAAATATGAGCTTTTCCCCTGAGCTTCTTAAAGGCCAAAAAGCTCTGGTAACGGGCGGAAGTTCTGGTATCGGCGAAGCGATCGCCCGTGCTTTAGCTCTAGCAGGCGCATCTGTTGCAGTCAATTACCACTCGGAAGCTGAAGACGCGCAGAAAATTGTCGAGGATATCAAAGCCGGGGGTGCAGAAGCGATCGCCATTGGTGCCGACGTTAGCAAAGAAGACGAAGTTAAGGCTATGTTCCATCAGGCGATCGAGGAATTTGGTACGATCGACATTCTGGTTAATAACGCAGGTCTGCAAAAAGATTCGCCCTTTACAGAAATGACACTCGACCACTGGAATCTGGTCATTGGAGTCAACCTAACCGGACAGTTTTTGTGTGCTCGCGAAGCTGCCAAAGAATTTATACGGCGGGGCGTACAACCTCATATTTCTGCCGCTGCGGGCAAAATTATTTGCATGAGTTCAGTACATGAGGTAATTCCTTGGGCGGGTCACGTCAACTATGCTGCTAGTAAAGGCGGTATTAATATGATGATGCGGAGTATTGCTCAAGAACTCGCACCCCAGAGAATTCGAGTTAATAGTATTGCGCCAGGGGCTATCAAAACACCAATCAATACATCAGCATGGAATACACCAGAAGCCGAAGCAAAGTTATTAAAACTTATTCCTTATAATAGAGTGGGAGAAGTAGAAGATATCGCTAAAGCTGCTGTTTGGCTTGCTTCTGATGACTCGGATTATGTCTGCGGTGAAACGCTATTTGTGGATGGCGGCATGACGTTGTATCCAGGGTTTGCTGCCGGCGGCTAATCGAGATTATGCAATCTGAAATATTCTCGGATAACTGCAATGGATGCTGAACAGAAACGAATTCAAGAAAACAGCGAAATGAAAGCGCACTGGAACCGCTGGGGTTCTTATTTAAGCGATCGCCAGTGGGGAACAGTCCGCGAAGATTATTCGCCCAACGGTACGGCTTGGGAGTATTTCCCTCACGATGCGGCGCGATCGCGCGCCTACCGCTGGGGTGAAGATGGATTAGGGGGATTTTGCGATCGCCACGGTCAACTTTGCTTGGCGTTAGCAATGTGGAACGGCCGAGATCCTATTTTGAAAGAGCGTTTATTTGGACTTACAAACAGTCAAGGAAATCACGGAGAAGATGTCAAAGAATACTACTTTTATTTAGACAATACCCCAACTCATTCTTATATGCGCTGGCTGTACAAATATCCGCAGCAAGCATATCCTTATACCTTGTTGGTTGAGGAAAATGCTAGGCGCGACAAATCTCAACCAGAATTTGAGTTGATGGATACAGGAATTTTTGAGGGCGATCGCTATTTCGACATCGTTGCTGAATACGCCAAAGCATCCCCAGAAGATATTTGCATTCGGATCAGCACTACTAACCGAGGTTCAGAAACAGCAACCCTTGACTTATTGCCGACTTTATGGTTTCGCAATACTTGGTCTTGGACTGATAGCAAAAAATCAGCGTATGTGGCTCGATCGGGCGATGGAGTTATCAAAGCTCACCATCCAAAATATGGCGATCGCTGGCTATTTTGTCAAGACAATCCTCCCCTGTTATTTACTGAAAATGAAACCAACCTACAGCGCCTCTACGGTGTCGCCAATACCTCACCTTATGTTAAAGATGCTTTCCACGAATTAATCGTTCACAATCGCCAAGAAGCTGTCAATCCCGCTCAAATTGGTACTAAAGCTGCCGCCCGCTATCACCTAAAAATTGATCCAGGAGAAACCGCAGTTATTCAACTCAGATTTACTGATGTTTATACCAACAATCCTTTTAGCCAAGAGTTTGCAGACACCTTCATTCAAAGGCAAAAAGAAGCCGATGAATTTTACGAATCCCTAACTCCAAATCTTGAGGAAGATGTCCGCAACGTACAGCGTCAAGCCTTTGCTGGCTTATTGTGGACTAAACAGTTTTACGCCTACGATGTTTGCACTTGGTTGCGAGGCGATCCAGCAGAACAAATACCGCCGACGCAGCGTTTAAATGGTCGCAATTCGGACTGGCGAAACTTCTATGCAGAAGAAGTCATTTCCATGCCAGATACATGGGAATATCCTTGGTTTGCAGCCTGGGATTTGGCATTTCACTGCATACCGATCGCCTTAATCGATCCCAATTTTGCCAAGCGCCAATTGCTGCTGCTAACTCGCCAGTGGTATATGCACCCAAACGGTCAAATTCCGGCCTATGAATGGGCGTTTGGAGATGTTAACCCACCCGTGCAAGCTTGGGCGGCATGGCGAGTTTATAAAATTGAACAAAAGCGAGTAGGTAAAGGCGATCGGGACTTCCTAGAACGGATGTTTCACAGACTGCTGCTCAATTTTATTTGGTGGGTAAACCGCAAAGATCCGCAAGGTGCAAATTTGTTTCAAGGTGGCTTTTTAGGCTTAGATAATATTGGGGTATTTGACCGCAGTAAACCCTTGCCAACTGGCGGCCATTTGGAACAAGCAGATGGTACTGCATGGATGGGAATGTTTTCGTTAAATATGTTAGCAATCGCCTTAGAACTTGCCCGCGAAGATCAAGTTTACTCGGACATGGCGATCAAATTTTTTGAACACTTCCTTCACATAGCCGATGCTGTCAACCATGTTGGTTCCCAAAAAATCGGTTTGTGGGATGAGGAAGATGGGTTTTATTACGATGCCCTGTCTCAGCCTAACGGTGAATGTTCCTTGCTAAAAGTCCGCTCAATGGTGGGGATGACGCTACTATTTGCCGTCGATACCCTGGAAAGTGACTTATTAGAAATAGTGCCGGGATTTAAAGAGCAAATCGATTGGTTTATGAAGAACCGCCCGGAACTGACAAATAATATTGCTTGTATGGAAATTCCCGGAGTCGGTGAGCGTAGGCTGCTTTCAATTACCACCCCCGAAGGATTGCAGCGCGTCCTCAAAAGGCTGCTAGATGAAAATGAATTTCTCTCCCCTTACGGCATCCGTTCCCTCTCTCGCTATCATTTAGAACATCCGTTTATTTTTGAGTGGGATGGCATTAAATATCAGGTAGACTATGAGCCTGCTGAGTCTACGACTGAGCAATTTGGTGGCAACTCAAACTGGCGCGGCCCGATTTGGTTTCCGTTGAATTTCTTATTAATTGAATCGTTGCAAAAATATTACCATTATTTCGGTGATGACTTCAAAGTAGAATTTCCTACTGGCTCTGGAATTATGATGAATTTATGGGAAGTTGCCTTGCAATTAGAGCAGCGACTCAATAGCATTTTTCTCAGAGGTAAAGATGGTAAAAGACCAGTCTATGGCGGTTTGGAAAAGTTTCAAAACGATCCTCACTGGCAGGATTTGATTTTGTTTCACGAATACTTTCACGGCGACAACGGTGCAGGATTGGGCGCGTCTCACCAGACGGGATGGACTGCTGTGGTGGCGAAACTGATCCAGCAAGTGAGTGACAAACCATGAAGCTAACAATGTTTTGTTTAAATCGATATTTATACCAATTTCATAAAGTAGCGCTAGATATTACCCCCCCCCAACCCCCCCTTATTAAGGGGGGGAGCTAAAACTTCATCCATACCACATCTTTAGAAAAATGGTATTAGATATGAAATTGGCAATTTTCAGCAAACCGTATTGCCCTCTAACCATAAAGACAAGATTGGTTTGTAGTGAGGACTTTAGCCCGCAATTATATAGCAATCCTAAATCATTTGTGAATTTCTTACTCCCTCCCCTTGCTAAGGGGAGGGTTGGGGTGGGGTAAAAAGTTTACGACTCATTTAGAATTGCTATAAGGACTAAACTCCTCACTACGAACCTGTGAATTGTTGATACTTGACAATTGATTGGAGATGATATAATTTACTGATTCCGTAAGGACAAACCAATGCCTGCTCTACCTCTCAATAGCGAAAATCTACCTTACCCAGATCCGCTCCATCCGATTCTTGTCCACTTTGTAATTGCGATGGTAATTTTCTCGTTTTTCTGCGACGTTGTGGGATATTTCACTCGCAATCACCGCTTGTTTGAGGTGAGTTTCTGGAACTTGTTTGTGGCGACAGTTTCCATATTCCTAGCTGTGATGTTCGGTCAGTTTGAAGCTGGTTTGTCGCAACCTTACGAGGTGGTTAAGCCGATACTGAATTTGCACACGATTACGGGATGGTCACTGGCGACAATTCTGGCGGGAATTATGGGTTGGCGCTTTGTAATTCGCAGGCGCAATCCCTTGAAAGTACCGCCGGCTTATCTGGGGGCGACAACTTTTTTGAGTTGCTTGGTTTTATTTCAAACATATCTGGGAACTCGGCTGGTTTGGGTTTACGGGTTGCACGTAGAGCCGATTGTTGAAGCGACGAAAAGAGGGATTTTGCAATGAATTCGCAACTTGTGCAGCAACTTGTAGATCAATTGGGGTTCAAGCTAGGTGCAAATAGACTGCCCTACGAAGTGCCAATTCATCCGAATTTGGTGCATTTTACCCTTGGTTTGTTTATAATTGCCATCTTGTTTGATATAGCAGGAAATCTTTTTGCGTTAGAAAGACCGATATTGAAATTTTTGGCAATCCCTGCGCTCCGATCGGGCTTTTATGATGTGGGCTGGTACAATTTGGTGGCAAGTGCGATCGTCACATTTTTTACTGTAGCAGCCGGATTTTTCGAGATTCTGCTCGCAGACCCCCCGGCGAATGTCAAGAGTGCGTGGGGATTGGGTGCTGCGCCGACGATGCTATTGCACGGTTTGGGCGGAGTTTTGCTGTTGGGGGCGATCGTGGCTCTGACCGTGTGGAGGGGGTTTCAGCGCTACCGCTGGCGCAAAGAAGCCAGCAGACAAGTGCAGTGGAGCTATTTGCTAGCAGGGGTTGTCATGCTGGGTTTACTATTCGTTCACGGGACGCTGGGAGCACACATGGGAGACCAGTTTGGGATTCACAATACCGCTGCGGGTTTGCTCCGACAGGGATTAAATCCTAGATAAGACGGCGGTTGAAACCGCGTCTACACAAACGATGTCCGCCTCCGCGGACGGAAGAACATCAAGAAATGTTAACCGCGCATTCTTCAACCCGCGCACCATCCGGGTTTTGTCTGTGTAGACGCGGTTTCAACCGCCCGGTCTTATTTAAAAGATGCAAAATTATGAAAATTTTTAATAGCTTGCTATTGGCGATCGCGATCGCCTTAGATATGATAGCCAGCCACTGGGTGGGACAGCAGGCCTATTCTTGGATGCCCAGTCAGGGAACAGCAGAAGCCAAACAAGTTGACAATCTGTTTAGCTTCTTGGTGTCGATCGGAACGTTTATTTTTATCGGAATTGCTGCCATTATCCTCTATTCTATCCTCACTTCCCGCGCCCCGAAAGGAGACTTCAGCCACGGTCATCCTGCGAGGGGAAATTGGAAAATTGAGATTCTTTGGGTAGTGGTTCCGGTGTTGTTAGTGACGTGGATTGCCGCTCAAAGCTACATGATTTATCAGAAAATCAACATCCAAGGTTTGACGCCGATCGCCCACTTGCACATGGCTCTAGAAGAACCTGTTTATGCCGCCAGCAAACCCACGGAAAACAACAACAATCCTAAACCAGTTGCTGAAAATATTGAGGTAATTGCTAAACAGTGGTCTTGGTCTTTCCGCTATCCGCGCCAGAATGTTACCAGTACAGAATTGCACCTACCAGTTAATCAAAATGTGCGGCTGACATTGCAATCACTAGATGTTATTCACGGTTTCTACGTTCCTGAATTCCGCATCAAGCAAGATATCATTCCCAACCGCAGTATTAATTTTGTGTTTGCGCCGATCCGAGAAGGCAAATATCGGTTGAGAGATTCTCAATTCAGCGGTACTTACTTTGCCCTAATGGATGCGGATGTGTACGTTGAATCCCCCGCAGCTTACGATCGCTGGCTGACCAAAGCTGCGACACAATCGCCAACTGCTGCAAGCAATCAGGCGGTTTCCGAACACACAAAGCAAGTGCAGAACGCCAGAGGCAGCTTCTGGCCAACTGTGAAACCGGCTGCGCCTCCTGTGGTGAATCATCCCAACTGATCGGGAGCATCTCCTGCATTGCAATAAAATACGCGAGCGAGGACGATCGCACTATTATATATAAATCAATACGGTTCATTTAAGACAGATCCCCCCTAACCCCCCTTAAAAAGGGGGGGACAAGATTCCGATCAAAGTCCCCCTTCTTAAGGGGGATTTAGGGGGATCTCCGGGGCATAAATATGTTAAGTGAACCGTATTGATATATCAATGCAAAACACCAGATGCTCCCAAGTGATCGAACTATTCGGCAAAAAACAGAATTTTCTCTTGATTAATAACTAACAACTGAAAAATGACAAATAACTCGATTGAAAACATAGCCAACGGTGGCGATCGTGAAAGCGATCGCAGCGAAAATCCGATTGATTGGCGGCGCTACATCAGCTTCAGCAAAGATCACAAAGTTATCGGCATTCAGTACCTAATTACTGCTTTTATCTTCTTTTTAATCGCGGGTTTATTCTCGATGATTATACGCGCCGAACTGATCACTCCAGCATTAAATCTAGTCGATCGCCCGCTGTACAATGGCTTATTCACCATGCACGGGACAATAATGATCTTCCTGTGGGTTTTCCCCTGCATGGTGGGTCTAGGCAACTACCTGATACCGCTGATGATCGGGGCGCGGGACATGGCGTTTCCCCTCCTCAATGCCATCTCCTTCTGGATAATTCCCTTCGCAGGCATCCTGCTGATTTCCAGCTTCTTGCTACCCAGCGGCACCGCCCAGGCCGGCTGGTGGTCTTACCCGCCGGTCAGCATCCAGAACCCGTCAGGCGATTTAATCAACGGCCAATTTATCTGGCTGGTGAGTGTGGCGCTGCTAGGCATTTCGTCGATTATGGGGGGAATTAACTTCGTAACGACGATCGTCAGAATGCGAGCACCGGGCATGACTTGGTTCCGAATGCCAATCTTTGTGTGGACGGTTTTGAGCGCCCAGTTGCTGCAACTATTTTGTCTACCAGCCCTGACTGCCGCTGCGGTGCTGATGTTGTTCGATTTAGCCTTGGGGACAACCTTTTTCGATCCTTTTAACGAAGGTAGCCCGATTCTCTACCAGCACTTATTCTGGTTTTACTCGCACCCCGCAGTTTACGTGATGGCGCTGCCGGCCTTCGGTATTTTCTCGGAGATTTTGCCGGCTTTTTCCCGCAACCCTTTGTTTGGCTATAAATCCGTAGCGATCGCATCCTTTGCAATTTCTCTACTCAGCATCTTCGTTTGGGTACACCATATGTTCGCCAGCGGCACTCCCGGCTGGATGCGGATGTTGTTCATGTTCTCCACCATGTTAGTCGCCGTGCCGACTGGCGTTAAGGTATTCGCTTGGACTGCTACCGTTTGGGGCGGAAAGCTGCACTTGGAAACGCCGATGCTGTTTGCCTTGGGTGGGGTAGTCATGTTTCTGTTCGGCGGCATCACGGGCGTTATGCTGGGGGCAGTGCCTTTTAATCTGCACGTAAATAATACTTATTTTATAGTCGGCCACTTCCACTACATTGTGTTCAACACCATCACAATTGCGATTTTTGGAGCAATTTACTACTGGTTTCCCAAGATGACTGGGCGGATGTACGCCGAGGGCTGGGGCAAAATCCACTTCTGGCTGACTTTTATCGGCGCTAATCTGACTTTCTTTCCGATGCACCCGTTGGGCTTGCAAGGGATGGTGCGCCGGGTTGCTTCCTACGATCCGCAATACCAAGGCTTGAACGTCATTGCCAGTTTGGGGGGATTTCTGCTGGGGGTATCGACGCTGCCTTTTATCGTCAATATGGTAGTTTCCGCGTTGCAGGGCCCGAAAGCAACTAACAATCCTTGGCACGCTACGGGGTTGGAGTGGACTGTTTCTTCGCCGCCGCCTGTTGAGAATTTTGCCCAGATTCCGATTGTGACTTTGCCGCCGTACCACTATGTCGATTCTCCCGATCGCATTACCCAGGCTTCTACTCAAGAATAGCTGCAATTGCAACCGCTGATTTCAGGCGGATAAACACAGATTATAGCCTTTCTCAAAAAGATGAGGTACGCGAACGGCATAGGGCATAGGGCATAGGGCATAGGGCATAGGGCATAGGGCATAGGGCTATCCTAACTTTTTTGATAACCGCTATAACGCCGATATTTTCAAGCATTAAAATCGATTGAATGCTAGAGGTATTTTCTTCCTGATGACTGATGACTAATAACTAAGCTGTTCGACATTCAAACTGCACTATTGGTGGGCTAGACCCCATACTGCAAGGGGTTGAGGCAATAAATTTAAATGACTAACAGCTTAATGACCAATGACTAATAACTAATGACGAATAACTAATGACGAATGACCAATGACTAATGACCAATGACTGAGGGCGGGTTTTGCCATGTTTTTAGTCATTTGTATCATATATTCTTAGCTAAACCCGCCCCTACAAAATGCTAATGACTAATGACTACTGAATGAGAATGAGGGCGGGTTTTGCCATGTTTTTAGTCATTTGTATCATATATTCTTAGCTAAACCCGCCCCTACAAAATGCTAAT
>NZ_JAUBVX010000057.1:41158-41264 GCF_036706065.1 Microcoleus sp. A2-C3
GACTCATGACTAATGACTAATGACTAATGACTGTAGTTTAGACTAACTAAAGATGAGAACGGTGGCAAAAGAAGAACTAGAGCCACCGCGCCGGGAGAGAATGAGG
>NZ_JAUBVX010000058.1:0-39644 GCF_036706065.1 Microcoleus sp. A2-C3
TTTTTTATTGTCACAATCAATCATTGCATATAATTATATCATAATAAGTGTAGATAATGATTTAGGATTGCTATAGTCGCATGGTTTACAGTACCGTCTGTGCTTTTCTTCATCTTAGTGATGATTTACCGCTATATTATAAGATTCTGTTTTAGATGTAAAAAGTTCGCACTAGACACTAATAGACAAGTAATCTCTACAGCTACCCCAAGGAATAAAGGGAAGGATAAAGTTATCCGTCACTGTACTAATTGCGGCTATCACGATGAAAAAATAGTTGTGACTTATTACGTAGATCCGAGTAGTGATGGCGGTGGTGGCGGCGGTGGCGGTGGTGGCGGTGGTGGCGGTGGTGGCGGTGGTGGCGGTGGCGGTGGCGGTGGCGGTGGCGGTGGTTAATATCAACGCGATTGACGCATCATAGCCAAAGAAACCGGGTTTTTACTTAATCTGTGGGCTGTAGCGCGTCTTCTCGGAAAAAACCCGGTTTCTGAGCACCCGTTGATATATTGATATCACCCAAATTGAGGAGACTGCACGTGCCGTTTCCCTACAAATAATCGGGCGATGGTTACATTTTTAATCGAGGAAGATTGATTATTTTATGGTAGGGAAACGGCATTGCCATGTCCGAATTTGCTTGATTTTTAGATAAACCGATCGCACTCCCTACAAAATCATATTCCAAATATGACTTTTATGAACTCAATTAATGAATTTTATGAATTGACGTTTAAAGAAATTAGTTGAATACTGATCGTAGATAACAACTCTTCTGTACATCTTAGATTAAAGCAGGTAGAAAAACATGATTAAATTAGTAAGTTTGTTTCGCAAACTTTTACCCTTAACACTATCTGTAGCAACAACGATCGCAGCAGCCGGCGCGATCGCCCCACCAGCATCCGCCCAAACCAATCCGCCACCACCCCAAGCCCAAGAAGTCCAAGTAGCCCCGGCTGAAGGAATCAGCATCCCGATGTGGATCTATCCCATCGGAGGACTTATAGTATTTTTTATCTTCGTACCTAAGATTGGCTGGATTTTGGGGCTAATTGCGATCGGCGAACGAGAAGTGGGAATTGTCACCAAGAAATTCTCCAGCAAAAACTTGCCATCCAGTAGATTAATTGCCCTCGATGGCGAAGGAGGTTTGCAAGCAGACACCCTTCCTCCCGGCTGGCATTTTGGTTATTTCCCCTGGCAATATAGCATTAAAAAAGAACCAGTCGTTGTCGTTCCTCAAGATGAAATCGGTTTAATTATTGCCAATGACGGAGCAACAATTCCTTCCGATCGCATTTTAGGAACAATCGTCGATTGCGACAACTTCCAAAATGCCCGCAAATTCCTCACCAACGGCGGAGAAAAAGGAAGGCAGCTAGCCATCATCACAACGGGTACTTATCGAATCAATACAGCTATATTTGAGGTCATAACTTCAGCAAATGCCGCTCAAAAGGGTATGGAATCGTGGGAATTTGAAGTATACAAACTCGCTCCAGAGCGTGTGGGAATTGTGACCATACTAGATGGCATTCCCATTGATGAAGGTGAAATTGCTGGTCCCATAATTCCCGGCCACAACAATTTCCAAAAAGCGCAATCTTTCATCAAAGGTGGCGGGCGCAGGGGCTTGCAAGAACAGATAATTCTATCGGGTTCGTGGAACCTCAATCCCTGGTTTGTGCAAGTTGAACAGGTAGAGATGACCGAAGTGCCGATCGGTTATGTAGGCGTAGTAATTTCCTTTGTGGGGGAATCGCAAAAAGATGTAAGTGGGGAAGCTTTTACCCACGGAAATCTTGTCAGCAAGGGCAATAAAGGCGTGTGGGTCGAGCCACTTTATCCAGGCAAACATCCCGTCAATACAAAAGTGATGAAAGTCGAACTTGTTCCCACTACCGATGTAGTTTTAAACTTCACATCACGGTTCAGCGGAGAACACGGCTATGACTCCAAATTAAGTGCGATGAAATTGCTTTCTTTTGACGGATTTACCTTTGAGTTAGAAATTTTCCAAATCATTCATGTCGGTACTTTAGATGCACCGAGAGTGATTTCGCGGCAAGGTTCAATGCAGAATCTAATTGACCAAGTGCTGCGTCCAATTGTGGGCAATTACTTCCGCAATTCGGCTCAAGAATATACGATACTCGATTTTTTGATCGCCCGGAGCGATCGCCAAGCAGAGGCCGCAGAACACGTTCGTCAGGCATTGCGCGCCTATGATGTGCAAGCGGTGGACACTCTAATCGGTTTGATTTCGCCACCAGGGGAGTTAATGCAAACGTTGACCGATCGCAAAATTGCTCAGGAACAGGAAAAAACCTACGAAGCACAGCGCAATTCGGAGTCGCAACGTCAAGAATTGGTGCGTGCAACTGCGATCGCCGACATTCAAAATGAGGTGGTGGGGGCAGAACAAGGCGTGAAAATTGCTCAATTGACTGCTAGCGCTGCGATCGAACACGCCAACGGTCAAGCAGAAGGAATTCGCCTGATGGGACAAGCAAAAGCCGATGCTTATCAAGTTGGTGTCAGTGCTTTGGGCATCGAAAGTTACACGATGTTGCAAGCTATTCAGGCGATCGCAGATGGCAGCGTTCGCGTCGTACCCGATGTCGCCGTCAACGGTAGCGGCGGCGGTGGCGGTTTGCTTGACGGTTTGATGGCAACATTCATGCGGAATGAAACCACCAAAAATGGAGACAAAGCAGAAGAATTACCTGTACTTAATGGACACAAATCGGAGCCTCTTGTTGTGAATTATGTCGCTGAATTTACCAATAGCAAAGATTAATTCTGTATCAGTTATTTGAGTTAAACGCTGCAATTTGTAGAGAGGTATTAATTCCTCTCTTGATTTCTTTAGTCAATGCTAAAACTTGGTGATTTATAAAACTACAGGTGAAAAATGATGAAATTTATAGTTCAACACAAACACATGAATGCACCAAAGTTGATGATAGTTGCTTTAAGTGCGATCGCCCTAGCATTATCGGTCAATGGATTATCTGCAAAAGCCGCAGAAACGCAACCAGGAAACAGTGGAAAAACATTTGCTGACTGGTGTCGCGAAAAAGCTTCTCTGAGTCCTGAAGCTAAACATACTGTTGAAGTGTTGTTGCGGAAATCTAAGACTACTGAGTGCGATGCAGCCGATCGGAAACTTTCGAGTCTCACGGAACTCTACCTCGACAATAATGAAATCAGTGATATCAAACCATTGCAATCTTTGACTCAACTGACTAACCTACACCTCAGCAGAAATGAAATAAGCGATATCAAACCGCTACAATCATTGACTCAACTATCTTTGCTTGCACTCGATAACAATCTTCTCAGCGACATCAAACCGCTAGCATCCTTGACTCAATTGATTTTTCTCGGACTCAGCGACAATAAAATCAGCGACATCAAACCATTGCAATCTTTGACTGAACTGGATTATCTCAGTCTTGAAAACAATCAAATCAGCAACATCAAACCCTTACAATCTTTGACTAACCTGAATTATCTATCCCTGGGTGGAAACCTAATTACTCCCAAAATTTGCCCGATGACCAAGCCAGAGTCTATCTGTAGTTGGTAACTCATAAATTAAATGCTCAAACCTTACTACTCTGAAAATGACAGGCACAAGATTATGACATTTATAGTTGCACAGAAACACATGAATTTACCAAAGTCGATCGCAATTACTTGTTTTACGATCCTAGCATTATCTGGAAATGGACTGTCTGCGATCGCAGCAGAAACGCAACCTGCAAACAAAACATTTGGTGATTGGTGTCGCGCTCAAGCTTCTTTGACTCCCGAAGCTAGACATACTGTTGAAGTGTTGTTGAACGAAGCTGATACTACTGATTGCGATGCGGCTAATCAGGAACTCTCAAATCTTACATCACTAAGCCTCAACCATAATCAAATTAGCGACATCAAACCATTGGAATCTTTGACCAAACTGACTTGGCTCGAACTCAGCAGCAATCAAATTAGTGACATTAAACCCTTACAATTTTTGACCAAACTGACTTGGCTCGAACTCAGCAGCAATCAAATTAGTGACATTAAACCCTTACAATTTTTGACCAACCTATCTATGCTCGAACTCGGATATAATCAAATCATCGACATCAAGCCCTTGCAATTTTTGACTCAACTGACTAATCTCGAACTCAGCGGCAATCAAATCAGTGATATTCAACCCTTGCAATCTTTGACTCAACTGACTAATCTCGAACTCAGCAACAATCAAATCAGTGACATTCAACCTTTGCAATCTTTGACCAACCTGGATGATTTTTACCTCAGCGGTAATCAAATTAGTAACATTCAACCCTTACAATCTTTGACTCAACTGACTAATCTCTACCTGAAAAACAATCAAATCAGCGATATCAAACCATTGCAATCTTTGACTAATCTGACTGCTGTCGATCTCGAAAATAATAAAATCAGTGATATCAAGCCCTTGCAATCTTTGACTCGACTGATGAATCTCGTTCTCGAAAACAATCAAATCAGTGATATCAAACCATTGCAATCTTTGAATAGACTTGAGTGGCTCAATCTCAACAATAATCAAATTAGCGATATAAAACCATTGGAGTTTTTGACGAAGCTGACTAATCTTTACCTAAAGAACAATAAAATCAGCGATATCAAACCATTGCAATCTTTAACTAACCTGACTCGGATAAAGCTTCACGGAAATGCGGTTGCCGCTATAGAATTATCTAGAAATAGAACCTCTTCATCGGTCACTCAGAAACAATCAGAATACACTGGACAAACATTTGGTGATTGGTGTCGCGAAAAAGCAAATTTGAGCGCTGAAGCTAAACATACTGTTGAAGTTTTGTTGAAAAAAGCTGAAACTACTGAGTGCGATGCAGCTAATCAGAAACTTTCGAGTCTCACAGAACTCGACCTCAACAGTAATGAAATCACTGACATCAAACCCTTGCAATCCTTAACGAACCTGACTAAACTTTTGGTTCACAAAAATCAAATCAGCGATATCAAACCCTTGCAATCTTTAACCAAGCTGACTAATCTCGGTCTCAGCGATAATCAAATCAGTGATATCAAACCCTTGCAATCTTTAACCAAGCTGACTAATCTCGGCCTCTACAACAATAGGATCGGCGATATCCAACCCTTGCAATCTTTGACTAACCTCACTCAACTCGGTCTTGAAAACAATCAAATCAGCGACATCCAATCATTGCAATCCTTAACTAACCTCACTCAACTCGGTCTCATGAACAATGAAATTACTGACATTAAACCATTGCAATCCTTGACAAACCTAACTACTCTAAACCTCGATCTCAATGAAATTACTGACATCAAACCATTGCAATCCTTGACTAACCTGACTGCGATCGGACTCAGCAACAATAAAATCAGCGATATCAAACCATTGCAATCCTTGACTCAACTTGACTGGCTCGATCTCAGCGATAATCAAATCAGTGATATCAAACCATTGCAATCCTTGACTAAAGTGACTACTCTCATCCTCCGAAATAATCAAATCAGCGACATCACACACTTACAATCATTGACTCAACTTGAGTGGCTCGAACTTAATGACAATAAAATCAGCGATATCAAACCCTTACAATCCTTGACTAACCTGATGTTATTTCACCTCGGTGGAAATCCGATTTCTCCCAAAATTTGCCCGATCAAGCCAGAGTCTACCTGCGATTGGGCACACTGGAATTTGCTCTAACTTGAAAGTTCATATAAATTGACCAAAGTCGATCGCAAGGGTGCATCTCACTTTGGCAAATACATCAAATTGAAAGTTTACCGTTGAGATAAGCACAGCGAAGAGAAAGGATAGAGGGAACGCTCTCAATCTTCCATTGCGCTCCTGATATTTTCACCCTAAACCCAATTCGTTTAATAATTGATTCAACTGTTCCCGAACCTATCGAACTTATGCATTCTTCTTTATAGTATTGGTAGTTGACTATTCGGCAGCGATGGGTCTCTAAATAGTTGCAAAATGTTTTAAATTCTTTTTTTGTCATCTCTTTAAATAGATTGATAACTTCATCTATTTTACCTTGTAACAACATATTTTCTGCTAATTTTAAACGTTTTAGTGAACCTCCTACTTTGTAAACATTTTCTTTCAGATGATACCAATCTAAGATTTATTGTCTTTGTTCAGTATCTCCAATTTCTTGAAATATTTGCCAAATTTCCGCATTACCATCTCCTAGGCAATACATAGAATGTAGCAATTTTTGGCTGTTAGTTCAATCAATTAAATCTTGATTATTTTGAAAAAATGCTCCCGAATAAACGTTATCGAAACAAACGGCTTTATAGTCTTTCCAGCAACACCCTTCGCCTTTTGTTTCGTTGCAGACGCTGACTTTGCCGCCATCCAATGTAATTTCTTGGACTCCTTGTTTAGATGTAGGTAATTCAAATTCTTGTCGTTTGACTAATCTTTGTAATGTACTATGAGAGACTTTGACCCCTGTGAAAATCTCTAAATCTTTTTCTGCCATTTGATAAGATTCGTTGGCACTGATTAAAAGACAGCATTTTTCCATCATTGGACTGAATTGACTCTAAGCTTTCAATCCAAAATATTTCGCCTGATTGTCTGTAATTTCGAGCGCACCGACTATTGATTTTATTTTTCTGGGTTTTCCTATTTGAATTCCTGATACTGCTGAAAAAAAAAGCTACCTAGTTCTGATCCCACTTCTTCTAGCATTTTCTGACGGAGAGATTTTTCTATGCTGTCAAAACTTTATAACTCGGTTGGATCTGTATTTCTGTAAAGAATTTATGCTGCCGCTTTAAAGTAGGCTTTTAGCTGTTCTTGGTCTGAGGGTGTCATTTTCTTGGCATCATATTTTTTGGCGATTTTATGAGCTTTTCCATTTTAATCCTTTTGTGACATATTCGCCAAAGTGAGATGCACCCCTAAAAATCTCTGGTATATCTTAGCCGCTACCTGTAAAGGTAACCTGCTTTTCAATGATGATAGTTTTGAGGTTCAGCACTAAAGAAGTACACCGATGATTGTTTTGATAATGACTAATCTGTTAAAGTTAGCAATCTGCAAGTTGGATTTTCTGAATTGTACTTTTAGAGATAGTCATCATAAAAGTTACAACAATACAATTGCCAAACAACGATTAATAATAGAATCCCTGATTGTTCCTGAATTAAGGCTTGAGTACACAATCATCTCAGCTTGAAGGATATCGAGACTAATGAATTTGCAGTGTCACAGTCAGAATTACTAGCAATTAAATTATATCTTTCAGCACTATTTCTTGGTCACTTTCTTTTATGGTTGATTTTCCTACTCGTCAATTTACGCACGGTACTTTGTTATATATAGTTGCATAACCAGAGTTAAAATGTACCAAAAATGATTAACTTTACACAAAATGTACATACAATAAGAGTTTTATATTTTTTTTGTAAAAGGTATATTGATATCATCTCCGCTTGTATCGAAAAATTAACCGCATATATAAGCAGATTTACGCATTTAATTGCAAATCAGTACGATCTTCTAGCCCGTGGCACAGACAGGATGGTGCGACGGGCTGCCTTTGTCTAGTTTGGTCTCTTTCAAGCGATCGCTTTGTGTAGTAAAGTCTCCCCAAAAGGTCAAATACCCAAGCTTATAAGTAACTATACAAAAAAGACATAAGACCGAGAAACCGGGTTTCTTTAAAAAACCCGGTTTCTGAACTTATCAGATCCGGTAGCTGTATGCCTCACAGCATTTGATATGAGTAGGTTCAGCGCACTCTAACCGTACAAAGACTGCACCCATTCCCATTCTTGCTTTAACCCTTCTTTCAAAGAAACCTGTGCCTGATATCCCAAGATTTTCTGAGCTTTTGATACGTCAGCGCTAGTATCCCGTGCATCTCCTTTGCTCGATTCTAGGTAATTGATGCGAATTGGGCGATCGACAATGCTTTCCATAGTCTGAATAACTTCTGCTAAAGCAACTCGACTTCCGCCCCCAATATTGAATATTTCACCGACAGCTTCCGGCACTTTAGCAGCAGCTAAATTAGCAGCAATGCAATCGCTGACAAATGTGAAATCTCGCGTTTGTTGTCCGTCTCCGTAAATTGAAATCGCTTCGCCGCGCAAAATTGATTTGAAAAATATGTGAAATGCCATATCGGGACGCTGGCGAGGCCCGTAAACAGTGAAATAGCGCAGCATAGTTGCGGGAACGCCGAAATTGTGATAGTAAAGCGAACACAAACGTTCAGCGGCTAATTTGGTAATGCCGTAGGGAGAAACTGGTTGAGGGCAGGCAGTTTCGGAAGTAGGAAAAGTTTCAGCATTGCCGTACACGGACGAAGATGAAGCCAACACAAACTTTTTCAGTTGCGGTGCATCTTTTGCGGCTTCTAAGAGTACCTGAGTTGCATTGATATTGCGTTCTGTATAGCTGCGAAAACCATTTCCCCAGCTAGAGCGGACTCCTGCTTGGGCTGATTGGTGGTAAATGACTTCCACATTGGCTAAGAGAGATTTCCAATCTAAAGATAAGATATTGCTTTCTACCAGTTTAAAATTCGGATATTTTTCAAAATTAGCGAGATTTTTTCTCTTCAATTCGGGATTGTAGTAATCGTTGACTTCATCAACGCCGATCACTTGTTCACCTTGCTTTAAAAGAGTTTCTACTAAGTGAGAGCCGATGAAACCTGCCGCGCCTGTAACGATATTAGTCATTGGTTATGCTCCTTTGTAATAGCTAATGAAAGACTGGTTGCCAAAGTTACTCCAAAAACAAGCTTTATAATTTTCCGGTATTTTTTTATTAATTGCTTGATTCTTCGGAACCGCTGACGACATGAAATATCATACCACAAGTTTATTATCTCTGTAAATTGCCGATTTTGACTCTAGCTTTAGTGTGTTATAATTCTATCGACATAATTTTACATTCTAGCTGGTTGATTGTTTATTGTTCATTAGATTTAGTGTCTCCGAAAATTTCTAATTTTCGATAGTATCCTTCTAGTGTTTTAAATCCCAAATTCTCATCATTTCAGCTTCTAAACGGTGACGGCTTGCTGTTCCATAGGCTAACCGCAAGTCAGGATTTGCCAGCAAAATTCCCGGCGTTGCTGAGTTAGAGTATGAATAGGAGGAATAATTTATGCAACGCAAGCGAATGTAAATCAACCCATATCCGTAAAAATGGCGAGAAAAAAGGAAAACAGAACCACATTTGTGTCCAATGCGGTCGTCAATTCATCAATGAGTATGAGCCCCAGCGAGGTCAAGCGCGAAACCATCAAACGTGATTGCCTAAAAATGTACGTTAATGGCATGGGTTTACGGGCGATAGAACGAGTTAAGGGAGTTCATCATACCACGGTAATAAATTGGGTAAAACAAGTCGGTAAACTGTTACCAGATGTTTATGACCCGGAAGTCATTCCAGAAGTTGGTGAGCTCGATGAATTACAAACTTATGTTTAAAAAAACAGACAAGATCTCGCTGTGGAAAGCGGTTGACCACTTTAGTCCAGGAATTTTAGGATGGGTATTAGGGGATCATAGCGCTAAGACATTTGAACCATTATGGGACAAAGTAAGTGCATGAAAATGCTATTTTTATGTAACTGATGGATGGTCTGTATATCCCATGTTTATTCCTGATGAAGATCAGATTATTAGCAAGACTTACATGACACGAGTAGAAGGAGAAAATACAAGACTAAGACATTATTTAGCTAGGCTAGATCGTAAAATTTTTTGTTATTATAAATGTGACAAAATGCTCAAGCATTCTATTAACTTATTAATCCATTACTTGAAATTTGACGATATTCCCATGACCGGGGCATTCATACCTTGATTCAGCAACGCCGCATTTTAATTGTTAGTTTAGCATACCAAGTAAGGAAGAACCTAAAATACAGTGTTTAACTATTAATCCTGCTGCTTTCGGTGCGGATAGAGAACAAGTTCGCCTCGCACTTACTAAGGATAAAAGAGAAGCGCGTCCGGTTGGGAAACCTTTGCATTTGTAGCCTGTATTTGCTGAGTGTGAATGTATGGGAGGTGCAGTTGCTGAAGAGTTATTTGAGTACGGTCTTTGCTTACCTTCTGGCTCGAATTTAACTGAAGAAGATTTAGAAAGAGTCACAAGCGCGATATTGGGTTTGTAGTCAGGACTTTAGTCCTTATTAGATTTATAGCAAGGACTTGATCTTTTGTTTGCTACTTAATATTTGCACCAAAAATTAAGGCAAATAATTATATAGTCACTTTGGAGTTAATGTCAACAGTATTTTTGCGGAAGTATTGAAGTGTAAATAAAATTAGGTAGCTTGGATGTAGGAGCGATCGCACTCTGTTGCATATATCTGACAATGCTAAGTTAATTAAAGATTTGATGCAGGTGGCGGATAAGTCTTTACATTGTCGATCGATATTTTGTTATTGTATTAGCAAGTTTGATTCGATCGACTGAATCGTTGTACCACAGTCTTACACTCTAAACAGAACGGCAGTTTCCCCCATGAGAATTTTAGTCACAGGCGGTGCGGGTTTCCTCGGTTCCCACCTAATCGATCGCTTAATGGCCCAAGGACACGAGGTAGTCTGCCTGGATAACTTTTACACCGGGACTAAACGCAATATCCTCAAATGGCTGGATAACCCCTACTTTGAGCTGATCCGCCACGACATCACGGAACCGATTCGGTTAGAGGTAGATCAGATTTACCATCTGGCTTGTCCCGCTTCCCCTATACACTATCAGTACAATCCAGTCAAGACAATTAAAACAAACGTCATCGGCACGATGAATATGTTGGGATTGGCCAAACGGGTAAAAGCAAGATTCTTTCTGGCCTCCACATCCGAAGTGTACGGAGATCCTGACGTACATCCACAAACAGAAGATTATCGCGGCAATGTTAATTGTATCGGAATTCGCAGTTGTTACGACGAAGGAAAGCGAGTAGCTGAAACCCTATCTTTTGACTACCACCGCCAAAATGGGGTAGATATTCGAGTTGTGCGAATCTTCAATACCTACGGCCCCCGGATGTTGGAAAATGACGGCAGAGTAGTGAGCAATTTTATTGCTCAAGCTTTACGAAATCAGCCGCTGACTGTTTATGGCGACGGTTCCCAAACGCGGAGTTTTTGCTACGTTTCCGATTTGGTGGAAGGATTTATTCGACTGATGAATAGCGACCAAATCGGGCCGATGAATTTGGGGAATCCAGGCGAATACACTATCTTGGAGTTGGCACAAAAAATTCAAAACATGATTAATCCAGGGGTGAAAATTATCTTCAAACCGCTGCCGGAAGACGATCCCAAACAGCGACAACCGGATATTACTCTTGCTAAAAATTGGTTGGGTTGGGAGCCAACTGTGCCACTGGATCAAGGTTTAGAGTTGACTATAAAGGATTTTCGCGATCGTATTGAGGGAAATCTTAATTAGAGATGGGAGAGTGGGGGAGGGGGAGAGGGGAAGAGGGGGAGAGGGGGAGAGGGGAGTATTTTTACTTCTTCATTCTTCATTCTTCCCTCTTCCCTGTTCCCTTTTGGTTCCTCAATCTGCCCTCTGACTAATAAGAACTGTCAACTATCAACTATCAACTGAGAACTGACAACTGTCAACTATCAACTATCAATTGTCAACTGTCAACTGTCAACTGTTTACTAACTTTGAGGACATTTATATGCGTGTTTGCGTCATCGGTACAGGATACGTCGGCTTAGTCACAGGCACTTGTTTAGCACACATCGGACATCACGTTATTTGTGTAGACAACAACGAAGAAAAAGTTAAATTAATGAAGTCGGGACAGTCGCCTATTTTTGAACCCGGACTGTCTGAATTAATGTCTTCTGCTTCTCAATCGGGCAATCTAGAATTTACTTCGGATTTAGCAGCAGGAGTGGCTCACGGAGACATTTTATTCATTGCCGTGGGAACCCCTCCTTTGCCTACGGGGGAAAGCGATACTCGCTACGTAGAAGCGGTTGCGCGCGGCATTGGAGCTCACCTAGACGGCGATTACAAAGTGCTTGTCAACAAATCCACGGTGCCCATCGGTTCGGGGGATTGGGTGCGGAGGATTGTATTAGACGGTTTGGCTGAACGTCAAAAACCTCAAAGCGGTGATGGGGCTACTGGTGAGGAAGTAGCAGCAAAAACTGGCGTGCAATTTGATGTGGTTAGCAATCCAGAGTTTTTGCGGGAGGGCTGCGCTGTTCATGATACGTTTAATCCCGATCGCATTGTTCTCGGCAGCAACTCTCAGCGGGCGATGGATATGATGCTAGAGTTATACAGGCCGATTGTCGATCGCAAGTTTGCAGAAAATGAGTCTTTGCCCGCGGTGCCCGTGGTGATGACTGATATCAGTTCGGCAGAAATGATTAAGTACGCTGCTAATGCTTTTTTGGCGACTAAGATTAGCTTTATTAATGAAGTTGCTAATATTTGCGATCGCGTCGGTGCAGATGTTACCCAAGTAGCCAGAGGTATCGGTTTAGATTCGCGGATTGGCGGCAAATTTCTGCAAGCCGGCATCGGTTGGGGTGGTTCTTGTTTCCCGAAAGATGTTTCAGCATTAGTTCACACTGCTGAGGATTACGGTTATGAGGCGCATTTGCTCAGGGCGGCGGTGGAAGTTAACGAACGCCAGCGATTGATTGCAATTGAGAAATTGCAGCAAGTTTTGAAGATTCTTAAAGGTAAAACAGTCGGACTTTTGGGTTTGACTTTTAAGCCGGATACTGACGATTTGCGGGATGCTCCTTCGCTGAATTTAATCGACAATTTGAACCGATTGGGAGCGAAAGTTAAAGCTTACGATCCGATTGTTTCTCAAACTGGGATGCGTCACGGTTTGTCGGGAGTTTTGGTAGAAACCGATCCGGAAAGGTTGGCTGATGGTTGCGATGCTTTGGTGTTGGTGACTGATTGGGAACAGTTTCGCAATTTAGATTACGAGAAAATGGCGAAGTTGATGGATCATGCGGTGATGATTGATGGCCGCAATTTCTTAGATAAGAAGGTTTTAGAAGCGGCTGGTTTCCAATATGTGGGGATTGGAAGATAATAAGCTATTGCGCATTTAAATTGCATATTCGGAGCGGCGTCGAAGCCCACTCCACAAGAGTTTAATTATTTCTTGAGATACAATTTAAATGCCGCAATAGCTTAAAGAGTTCTAAGCATAATCTCTATCTCGTAGGGTGTTCTTCGGCGCACCTTACATTTAGTTGTGGCGAGGAATCGCGGGTAAATCCGCCTGCTTTAGAAGCTTTCCATTAGTGTTTTTTCTTCAGCGTAAACATCTCGTAGTTGTTGGAGTGCTGAGGTAGAAATTACTGATTTGACTGTAGCGACTAATTTACCCCACTCATGTAAGCTGTCAACTGAAACAGCGGCTTTGAAGTTGTACGTATAAAATTGAGTCCAAAATTCTGGTGCTTGCGTGCGTTTCCAGCGTTTGTACCAGCCGAGAAAATCTTGAGCGCAGGCTGGTTTTACTTCTAAAATTGGGGGGAAATCGGCGTAGCTGACGAATCTACTTAGGCCTTTGGCGTGCAGGTACACCATGTTGTGACAGCATTCGATTCGGTAAATTTGGTCTGGTGTGATGTTGAACAAAAGTGCTACTGTTTCTTCGGTGACAAATCTCGATCGCGGATTGACGATTAACGATTTGTGAATAATTTTTGAGGCGCCGATCGCCCAGGACGATCTTAACTGATTTTCTGATATCATTGTAGTTGCATCTGGTGGTTGGTAAATCTATCTGCTGGGTGCGATCGACAGAAATTATCTGTCAGAATTAATTTTAACTGGCGATCGTCCTTAGTTTCGCTGACCGGGGGCGATCGCTTTTTGCTATATTATACTAAATCCAAAATTTTGTAAATAGTTTTTATGAGTAAAGGTTTAGTCAGGTTGCGGGTTCGAGAGTTGGCGGCCGAGAAGGGATGGACGCTGAAGGAGGTTGCGGAGCGATCGGGAGTCGGATACAGTACGATTAGCAATTATGCCCGCTCTCAGGGGATGGCGATGGTTGACTTTGCGGCAGTGCACAAGTTGGCTCGCACTTTTGATGTGATGATTGAGGATTTTGTGGTAATTATGGAAAAGTAGGTGCTTTTTGGCGATCGAGCATTTGGTGTAGATTATATCAGTTTTAAATCTGATCAACTGGTTCCAAGGCTTGCCTTAGAACCCAGATTCAGAGGCTCTGCCTCGGCTGGTAAAAGGTCGGCAGAGCCTCCAGATATGCGTTACCAGGCAGAGCCTTGGAACAAGTAGATAATCGTCCCGAAATTTGGACACGGCAGTGCCGTTTCCCTACCGGAAATTTAATCGCAAAAGTAGAGATGATGTCTAGAAGTATTAGCTATCAAGAAGAATTGATTGAATCTCTGAAAGACTCCTTAGAGGCTGCTCCTTATATTGAGGCTTGCTTGGAAGAGGAGAATTCTGAGGTGCTAAAGCTGGCATTAAATGATGTTGTTGAAGCCCGTCACAGGATGAATGAACTCTCAGAAGATGCTACAGCACTTTTGGCAAAATTGGGCGAACTATTGTCGGAGAAAAAAGGAGCAGAAATTTACTGTTTGAGTGCTTTACTTGACGCACTGGGTTTTCAACTGACGGTGACTGTTAAACAGACAAATTCCTGAAGCTATCGATCGCAACCAAACTCGATCGCCTATAATCAAACTAACCCCCTTGCAATAGCCCATCAGGAGAGCCGTCAAATGTCAGATCCGATTACTTTGGGCTTGCTTTTCACAGTCGCTTGGCAAGGCATTCTGGGAACTCAAGTTAATGATGCAGCAAAGCATCTTTGTTTGACAGGAATTAAAAAAGTATCACGAAACGGTAAAATAGTCAATCACGATTTAGAAAAAGCGCTCAAAACTTCTTTCCTGAAAGCTCAACAACAAATCGCCTCAGAATGCAAACAGGAAATCGATCCGAAAAATAGCGCTAATCGAGAGAGTTTTAGCTATTCGCTGCAAGACAGGCGCAGGGATTTTGATTGGTTGAAACGAAAGCTCGATCGGCTCAAATTAGATTTAGAACAGGTTGATCAAGAAACTGTTCCCTCTGGGATTCCGATTGAGGGTTTAGATGAAATAGAATTGCTGCTGACTACGACAGATGAGTTAAAGCAGAATCGGGTTGAAGCAGTTAAGCAAAAACTGCTGGAAGTTGCCCTGGAAAATTGTGATGTCGCACCCTACAAAATTAAGTTAGAGCAAGATTTATTTGCCTTAGTATCAGCATACTTTGCTCAGGAAATCAAGGATAATGAAAAGGTTTTTCAGATTTTTACCGGGCAGAGTTTGGCGCGGATAGATCGCACAACGCAACAGATGTATGCTTGGCTTGAGGAGATTGTTGAAAAAAGCCGGATTGTTTACCAACCGATTGACTGGCGGGTTATTTGTCAGCAGATTTTAGATGAGAAAGAACAGCAGCGACTGAGTAGTAATCAGCTAACTTTTGGCAACCATCAAATTGATGATGTTTATGTGCCGCTGGGATTGGTGGAACGGCACAAAGTGACTCAGCGGCGGGAGGATGTGGCGGCTGAGGAAGGTTCGGATTTGTACCGGGAAAAAGAAGTTACTCAAACCTTTGAACATAGCGAGTTTCTTGAGCAAGTGCTGCGGGGAGGAAGTAGCCCGAAAAGCAATGGGAAGCGGTTAGGAATTATTGGGGAACCGGGGGCGGGGAAAACAACGCTGTTGCGGCGGATTGCGAATTGGGTTGCTGATGAAATTTCCGAGGCGATTGTGATTTGGGTATCCTTGGCAGATTTGCAGGGGAAGGATTTAGAAACC
This sequence comes from Microcoleus sp. A2-C3, assembly GCF_036706065.1. NCBI lineage: Bacteria > Bacillati > Cyanobacteriota > Cyanophyceae > Oscillatoriales > Microcoleaceae > Microcoleus > Microcoleus sp. A2-C3. The sequence continues at coordinate 15,889 of NZ_JAUBVX010000058.1, forward strand.
TATTTATTTGATAGTTGGTTGCTGGCGGCAATTAAGAGGGTTGGGAAGGCTGAGGCGACGGCGGATATTAAGGATGATTTTTTAGCTTTGTTTAATGCTGAGCGAGTTTGGTTGGTGTTGGATGGCGCGGATGAGATGGCTGTCGGAGATGGGAATCCTTTGGCGGAAATTCAGCGGCAAATTAGAACCGGCGGCTGTATTCAAAGGGCGCGGATTGTGCTAAGTTGTCGGCAGAATGTCTGGGATGCGATCGGCTCTGCGTTGGATACTTTTGATACTTATCGTACTCTGGAGTTTTCCTATCCTGAACAGGTGGAAATGTTTATCGATAAGTGGTTTGGAACCCCCCCTAACCCCCAGTTTGGAACCCCCCCTAACCCCCCCTTGGTAAGGGGGGAGACAAGAGAAGAAGGGGAGGCAATAGGAGAAGGGGAGACTCTTGCTCGCGGTTTCTCAACAGAGGCGACAGAAGAAGGGAACACTCTTGCTCCCCCCTTCTTAAGGGGGGCTGGGGGGGATCTCTCCAAACAGCTACGGGAAGCATTAGCAGCATCGGGGAAAGAGCGAATTCAAGACTTAGTAAAAAACCCCTTGAGATGTTCGCTGCTGTGCGGTACTTGGCAGTCGTTGGATGGGGATTTGCCGGATACTAAGGCTAAGCTTTATCGGCGGTTTGTGACTACTTTGTATCAGTGGAAGCAACCGCGCCTGAATTGGAGTCAGCAGCAGGATTTGAATGCGGCTTTGGGGAATTTGGCTCTGGCTGGGATGTTAAATGAAACATCACGGTTTCAGTTGCGAGAAAGTGTCGGATATCGGGTGATGGGTGCATCGCAGTTTGAGTTAGCTTGTCGTTTGGGTTGGCTGAATTTAGTGGCGAGGGATGGGGAGACGTTGGAAGGGATTTATGCTTTTTATCATCCGACGTTTCAGGAATATTTTGCGGCGTTGGCGGTTGAGCATTGGCATTTTTTCTTGAATCACTTTCCTGGGAATCCGCAGCATCCTGATGCTCGATACCGGATTTTTGAGAAGCGGTGGAAGGAGGTTATTTTGCTGTGGTTGGGGCGTGAGGAGGTTGGGAAGGAGGAGAAGGAAGCGTTTATTAAGGCGTTGGTTGAGTTTGAGGATGGGTGCTATGGTTTTTATAAGTATCGGGCTTATTTTCTAGCGGGTGTGGCGATTGTTGAGTTTAAGGATTGTAGTCTTGCTGATGAGATTGTGTCCCAGATTGTTAAGTGGGGATTTGGTTGTTTTAATGAGGAAAAACAGGAGTGGTGGAGATGTCTTGATCCAATTGCAGAGGGTTCAAGGGAAGTTCTGAAAAATACTGATCGGGAAAGAGTGATATCCGCTTTAGTCGAGTTGATCCGCGATTCAGGCAGTGAAAATACCCGGAATCAAGCTGCAATAAAGTTAGGAGAAATAGACAAAAATTACCCAGAAGCGATTTTACTAGAATACCCAATCTTCTTTTCAGCTCATGGAGATACCAGGATGATAGGGGCAGATAGCTTAGGGCAAATAGGCAAATATCTCCCATGGGCGCCCACATATTTAGTCTCGTTAGACGCCTGCCAGTCATCTATTCCAACCTGGTGGCAAGAGACAGAAAGCTTAAGGAATATCAGCCAAGATAACCCAGTTGCCCTCGCCGCTTTAGTTGAGTTAATCCGTAATTCAGGTGATGAAATTACCCGGAGCTTAGCGGCAGAAAGCTTAGGGAAAATTATGAAAGGTAAACACTTCGCCACCGCAGTCTCAGGATTGAAAGATTGTCTAACTTCCGAAGTCCGAGAAAATGAGTTTTCTCTCTATAGAAACTGCTACAAAGTAATCTGGAACTGTGCCCAAAATATGACTTACCCAGAATTTTATCAAGCATGGCACACTCAACCAACCAATTAGCCAATACCCGACAACCACCGACAAAACACCGATCGCCCCACACTCCTAAAACAACTCAAACCCACAGATAAAGCCTTCCCCGTGCCCCTCAACATTCGCGCCCTAGAAGGCGAAACCGATATAAGCGCGATCGCCCAAGAACTCTGTACCCAACTATATCAAACAATCTTCCCCACAGATACAGACATCCCCGCAATCCGCAACGCCCCCGAATTTAAGCGATTAATTCCCCAACTCAAGAACAGGCTGCAAAAACAGCACATCGCCTTAATTTTACACTCCTGCCCCTGCGAAAACGCGCTTTCGTCTTGCTGCCGCAAACTCGCCGACTCTCACATGGGAATTCATATCGCCTGGATTACCGATACACCGCTGGAATTGCCGTTAACAGGTTTTCCGGTGGATGGAGAGGATTTGTTGGAGGCGGTGCAGAATTGGATTGCGGGGATTGGTGCGTGATATTGGGGGCGGAGGTATTCACAGACTGCTGCTTATCGCCGAGGCCAGATCCCCCCTAGCCCCCCTTAAGAAAGGGGGGGACAAGAAGCGCTCAAAGTCACCCTTGCTTTCGGGGGATTTAGGGGGATCTGGCCTCGGCAACAAACGAGAAATACAAAATGTGCGATCGTACACAACATAAACCATAAAGTTCGATCGCTCTTCCTCTTCAACCCCTCTGAGCTCCGGTTTTGTCTGTGTCGGCGCGATTTCAATCGCCCGCTACCGCGCCGCTACCACAATGACTGCGATACTAATGGTAAAGATACAATCGAGCCTCCCCAAAAGACTCCCCCAAACCATGTCCAAGCAAAAAAAGACCCCAGCCAAAACCTACACCGAAATCAACCTCAGCGACCCGCAATACTACTTCAACCGAGAACAAAGCTGGCTAGAATTCAACAACCGCGTCCTCCACGAAGCCCTAGACCCCCGCACGCCCCTCCTAGAAAGACTCAAATTTCTCGCTATTTTTAGCTCAAACCTAGACGAATACTTCATGGTGCGAGTAGCGGCCCTCAAACAGCAAGTAGAAGCAAAAGTCAGCAAATTGACCTCCGACGGTAGCAAGCCCCAAGAACAGCTAGATGCCATTAACAAGCGGCTATTGCCGATGGTTACTCAGCAACACGCCTATTTTGACCAAACCCTGCGGCCCAAATTAGCAGCAAACGGCATCTACATTCTCGACTACATTGACCTCAATCAAGAACAGCGCAATTACTTGCACCGCTACTTCCAAGAACAAGTTTTTCCCGTACTCACACCCCTAGCAGTTGACCCCAGCCACCCATTCCCATTCCTATCCAATCTCAGTCTCAATTTAGCAGTAGTTGTTAGAGATCCCGACACGCGCGAAGAATTGTTTGCGCGCGTCAAAGTACCGCAGGTTTTGCCCAGGTTTTTGCCGCTACCAAAGGATTTGCAGTGGCAGCAAAAAGGCAAAACTCCTGTGTGGACGGGCGTACCTCTCGAACAGGTAATCGCCCACAATTTAGAGGCTTTGTTTCCGGGGATGGATATTCAGGAATATCACCCGTTTCGGATTACTCGCAATTCCGATTTGACTGTGGAGGAAGATGAGGCAGAGGATTTGCTGCTGGCGATTGAACAGGAACTCCGCAAACAGCGGTTTACAGGTTCTGCGGTGCGCCTGGAAATTCAAGCGATTATGCCGCCTGCACTGCGAGATATGTTGATGGATGAGTTGGATCTCGGTGAGCAGGATGTTTACGTCGTGGACGGGCTGCTAGGCCTCAAGGATTTGATGACTTTTATCGGGCTGCCCGTGCCAGAACTGAAAGACCCGCCTTGGACTCCGGTTGTCCCACCACGCTTGCGGAACTCAGAATCGCCACTGATTTTAGGCAAATCGATGTTGGATGCTGAGGATGGTGAGGATATTTTCACGGTGATCCGCCAGGGCGATTTGATGCTGCACCATCCTTATCACTCGTTTGCGGCGACTGTCCAGCGGTTTATTACTGAGGCGGCGCACGATCGCTCCGTGTTAGCGATTAAGATGACTTTATACCGCACTTCTGGTGATTCGCCGATCGTCAGTTCTTTAATTGAAGCAGCCGAAAACGGCAAGCAAGTAGCCGTTTTAGTAGAGCTCAAAGCTAGATTCGACGAAGAAAATAACATTAACTGGGCGCGCAAGTTAGAACAAGCGGGTGTGCACGTAGTTTACGGTTTGGTGGGACTCAAAACCCACACCAAGATTGTGATGGTAGTCCGTCGCGAGGATGGATTTATTCGCCGCTATGTCCACATCGGCACGGGAAATTATAACCCGAAAACGGCTGGACTGTATACGGATGTTGGTTTGTTGAGTTGTCGCGAGGATTTGGGTGCGGATTTGACGGAGTTGTTTAATTATTTAACCGGTTATTCGCGGCAGGTTTCTTATCGTAAATTGTTGGTTGCGCCGGTCAATATGCGCGATCGATTTTTAGCTTTGATCCGCCGCGAGGCCGACTTCTGCCGTTTGAATGCCGAAAACGGCACTGGTAGCTGCGGCCGGATTGTCGCTAAAATGAATGCTTTAGTTGACCCTCAAATTATTGTTGCTTTGTACGAAGCATCGCAAGCGGGAGTTAAAATTGATTTGATTATCCGGGGGATTTGCTGTTTGCGTCCGGGCGTTGAGGGTGTTAGCGACAATATCAAAGTTATCAGTATTATCGGTCGCTTTTTAGAGCATTCTCGGATGTTTTATTTTTTCAATGGTGGTGCCGAAGAGGTGTATATTGGTTCTGCTGACTGGATGCAGCGTAATCTCACAAGACGGGTTGAGGCGATCGTCCAAGTGGAAGATCCGACTATAGTGATGGAGTTACAAGAAATTTTGGGTGTGATGTTGGCGGACAATCGCCAAGCTTGGGATTTGCAGCCTGGGGGACATTATTCTCAGCGGCGCCCTCCTGCTAATAACCCGGAGGTGAGCTGTCAACAAATTTTGATGGATATGGCAATGAATTAGTCAGTTGACAGTTGACAGTTGACAGTTGACAGTTGACAGTTGACAGTGGTCAGTTATTGTTAGCTATTAAGCTGTACTGCATTTAATTTTAACTTTTAGGGCGGGCAAGATGCCCGCCCCACAAAGTTTTTAATACGAAATATGCAAATTAAATGCGCGACAACTCTCAACTGCCAACTGCCAACTAACAACTGCCAACTGTCAACTGTCAAAAGTGCGCTTAAATTCTTCTAACAAATCGTCAATTTCCTCGATCGCCTGACTGACATCAATTCTCAGAGCTCCCAAGTCCGATCGATCTAACAGCCGCACGAGGGATTCCCGCTTACTTTCTATTTCTGCTACGCGCTCTTTGATTGTCTGTACATCCATTGTTTTTGGCCTTTTGCTAGTATTCACAAAAATATTTGACATTTCCCCCTGCGAACAGACGGGGATTCTTAATTCACCGACGTACCTTTCTGGGCTAATCCTTCACTGTTTTTATATTGTAAGTGATCAACCTGCTCAGGGTTTTTGGGTCTGTGTTATAGTTGGATTGTACATCAAAACTTCAGCTAAACTTCACCGCAGAAAAGGCGGACGTTTATTATCTGCGGGTTTGTTTTTCATCACTTCAGTTAAAAATCGCTTCAGAGCCTTCTCGCGGTTTTTCATAAAAGCAGACCAAAATCCCGGTTGATATTCATCCATTGTCTTGGCTAGGGCCCAGACATCGATCGCTAAGATATTATAAAGCCTTTCATCTTCGCGTTTGAGCGAGTTAATCTGGTCGAGAACAGACTTGTTGGCGACCGCAGTTTGTTTGTCTTCGTCTTTAATCATGTCCGAAAATTGGTTGAAAGGGCAAGAGGGTCGATCGCCGCTCTCTATACTTTGATCATACTGCCGATCTCGATTGCCTTCTGGAACCAACGGCGCGCAATTAACCTGGATCTTGATCGGTGGCGCCGTGGCGAGTCTAAGCAGGATAGTTTTTGAAGATAGAGACAAGATCGTGGATGCACAGAGAACCCGCTCTCATAGATGCTAGCAGTTTTGGCGAGTATTTTGGCAAAAAAACTAAATTTATTCAAGACTTCTTGCCCGATAATAATTAAAGTATCTTGTTGATTCCAGCTACTTACCTCACTAATATGTTTCGTAAAATTTCTTTAGCAAGCCTAGCCTTAGTCGTCGGCGGTATTTTAGCAGTAGTCGGGTTCTATGCCTACTTCACAGACAAACCAACCCTAAACCTAGCCGGTTTTTTTTATGGAATTCCCCTGTTGCTGGGAGGTTTAGCCTTGAAAGCTGCCGAACTCGAACCAGCGGAGTTCACCGAACCGACTTCTCCTGAAGTTCTGCTTCTGCGAGAAAGTCAGGCCACAGATACTCAAAACCAAGTCCGCAAAGATATCACCCGATTTCGCTACGGCCAACCCGCCCACTTAGATGATGCTCTGGAACGCTTGGGAATGGCCCCGACAGACGAAGAACGCCCCCTCCTCCAAGGCTTGCGGGAAGTTGATGTTGACGGTGCTTATGCCTTAATTCTAGAGTTTTATTCGCCGCTAATGCCGATCGAAGTCTGGGAAGAAAAGCAAGAAAAAATAGCTAAATTTTTTGGCCCCGGTTTGCACGCACAAGTCACTCAAAAGCCTGATGAAAAAATTGAATTGGCTTTAATTACAAGTCCTAAAGCTTAAAGTGGTCTTAAGTTTTGAGTGCGGAAATTTTGAAGTCACCAATTAATAATTAATCCTGCATCGGCCCAAATACTGATTTTAGCGGCAGCTTGAAACCTGTCGCTATCGGCAAAAGCTCGTTAGCGAAGCCCTCGAAGAGGATCGCCAGTTGAGATTTTGCCCAACTTTGATTTTCGTTAATTATAATATTAGTTGAGGAGCGATCGACCATCTTAAATCAGGAGCAGCGCAAATGGTTTCGTCAAGGATGAGGATAGGTATTATCGGCTCAGGACAGGGTTTGTCAGTTGCAGTTAAACAAGCATCGAAGTGGATGATAGCAGTCTCAGTTGCAAATAATCCTGGCTCAGTCTTGAGTAGAATAAATGAGCAGATTAAATCCGCCAAACTAAATTATTGACAACAATCTATAGGGAAAACAGGGATACGCCAATGTCAGAAAACAGAGTGTCCATCATCGCCAAAGTACCTTTAACTGCTCAACAGCAGTGGGAAAATTTCATAGCTCATCACTGCGCACGTTGGCAAGGGGTATTGGTTAGATATGATGCCGCAGGGCAGGTTCTCGATATTCTTGATTCTGTACGCAGCTTAATTCCTTCTGACGATCGGCAAACTGTCACCCATTCCCTCGACTTCAGGAGTCGGATGACAGAAACAGTAACGCAGAAACAATGGGTTTTGACCTTGGGTAATCCGCTGATTATCCATCCGGTTGATCCAGATGCTGATCTGCTTTTTAATCCCAATTCTTCTGACACAATGGTTGGGGGTGATCGAACTGGTCAGGGATTTTATTTTGAGCCTTACCTCCTGGCATCAGGAAAAAGAACGAGTGTGGTAGTAATGTACAAATCTGCCGCAAATAGCCCTCAGCCTAATACGTTTTCATTCTTCAGAGAGATTAAGGAAGAGGTAGCGAAACCTTGGTGGTCTGAACAAACTCACTGTAGGATCGATCGAGTCAACTGCCTCAAACTTCCTGCTCCAACGACAGGCGGGATCTATGTTTCATTAGATGAGATGGCTCAACTGCCAGTTCCTCCTCAACCCAGTGAAATACAAGGCGATTTTCTACAAATCCAATTTCCAGATGCCATAGAGGTTGTTCTTTCGAGCGATCAATTCAAGACTCCCTATTATGCCTCCATGCGTTGGACCCCAGATACTCACAACACCCCCCGAAGCTGTACTTTAATCTACGAACAACCGGATCAAAAGGCTGATGTATTCGCCATCTAACAGGCTCAAATTTCCACTTCTGGATGAATGATCTGGTATCCTTCTGCTTTGAGCTTCTGATTCGATATGCGTCGATTATTCGATCGCTCTGTTGTATCTGACCCATCCCATTCCACTTCAGGTAATTCGTAGCGATCGCAGAGTTGTTTAAACAACTCACGAGCAGTAATGGGAACATCATTCACTAGGTTATAAACTCCTTGTAATTGACGAGCGAGGGCCAACTCACTTGCTGATACAATGTCGTCGAGATGAACCCAGTTCGTGAAATGATTGCCTGTGCCTGGGCGAGTTGTGCCTGCAAGCTCACTTAACCGTTTCTTGAACTCGCGATCGGGCCCATAAATTGCTCCAAGGCGAAAGATACATACTTTCAAATCTTGGCTGGATGCGGACAGCAAAACTTGCTCTGTCTCATGTAAGATCTCTCCATGTCTGTTAGCTGGTGCCACAGTTGAAAGTTCACTCACCCAGGCTCCATTACTATTGCCATACACGGCACAACTACTGGTATATATGAGTTGTTTTACGTTGGGAAAATGCTTCAAGGCAAGAACAAGGTTGTTGGCCGTATGCAGGTATGTCTCCTCGTACATATCGGAATCTACTTGTTGGTTTGCTGTAGGAGCGAGACTCAGGAAGATGGCATCTTGATTTGGCAAGATCGTCTGTAATGTCTCTTCATCGCAGCGCTTCAGGACGATCGCCTGATTGGCAACTTTCTGTAACTCCCCAATGCGGTCTTGCGTAGTCGTCGTTGCAGTGATTACCTGACCCAGGTTCCGCCAATGCTGGGCAACGGCACTTCCAACATAACCACAACCAATAATTATAGCGTTCATCCGTTTTTTCAACTTCTGAGATAGAGAGCTCTAGATTGCATCCAAGATAACAATATATCCTAGTTACAAAACTTTACGCACAGTCCGGCGCATATTGGATTTGCTTTCTGGGCATTTCATGCTGCTTTTTCTCCATATCATCCCTCTATTATGCAACGCCGAGTTAATCAGCATTAACAAACAAGCGAGAACGAGTAATAAAACGCTCTCCATCCGGCCCTTCCAGGGAAAAATCGCTGCCTCCTGGCCCCGATGCCACATCTATAATTAACTGCGTGTGCTGCCAATATTTGTATTGCTGCGCTGCAATATAAAAGGGACAATCACCTATTTTTCCCAGCAATACATCACCATCGCCGATGATTAATTCTCCGTTAGGATAGCACATGGGAGAACTACCGTCGCAGCAGCCACCGGATTGGTGAAACATCAATTCTCCGTGTTGAGTTTTGAGATAGTCTATTAGTTTTAAAGCGGCTTCTGTGGCGGTTACTTTAGGGATTGTTTCCATTTGAGAAGGAAGAGGGAAGAAGGAAGAAGGAATTATTTATCTTAGGATTTATACACTCCGGCAAAGAAACCGGGTTTTTTACTTAATCTGGGGACTGCGGCAAAGGATTACGAAAAAAACCCGGTTTCTGGATACCCGTGCGACTATCCTGCTTAGAAGAAACCTAAAGCTTTGGGGCTGTAACTTACCAACAAATTCTTAGTTTGTTGATAGTGATCCAACATCATTTTGTGGTTTTCGCGACCGATACCAGATGATTTGTAGCCGCCGAAAGCTGCGTGGGCTGGATACAAATGATAGCAGTTTGTCCACACGCGGCCTGCTTGAACGGCGCGGCCCATGCGGTAGGCGGTGTTGATATCGCGAGTCCAAACTCCTGCACCTAAACCGTACAGAGTATCGTTGGCAATTTCTAAGGCTTCGGCTTCGTCTTTGAAGGTGGTGACTGCTAATACTGGGCCGAAGATTTCTTCTTGGAAAATTCGCATTTTGTTGTTTCCTTTGAAGACTGTCGGCTGGAAATAATAGCCGTCTTGTAAGTCGCCAGATAAGGTGTTTCTTGCGCCACCAATCAGGCATTCTGCGCCTTCTTCACGCCCGATTTTGACGTATTCGGCGATTTTTTCCATCTGGTTGATGGAGACTTGGGCGCCGAGGGCGGTTGTCGGATCTAGGGGGTTGTCTTGTTTGATTTGGCGGATGCGATCGATCGCCCTTTCCATAAATCGATCGTAAATTGACTCCTGAATTAACGCCCGCGAGGGACAAGTGCAAACCTCGCCTTGATTGAAAGCAAACATCACAAAGCCTTCGACTGCTTTGTCTAGAAAATCGTCATCTTGGGCGCAGACATCCTCAAAGAAAATGTTAGGCGATTTTCCGCCTAATTCTAGGGTGACGGGGATGACATTTTGGGAGGCGTATTGCATGATCAACCGGCCCGTGGTTGTTTCACCAGTGAAGGCTACTTTCGCAATGCGGGGGCTGGTAGCGAGGGTTTTGCCGATTTCGGCTCCCGGCCCGTTAACCACGTTGATAACGCCGTCTGGTACTAAATCGGCGATGATTTCCATCAGTACCAAGATTGAGGCTGGGGTCGGCCCGGCTGGTTTGAGGACAACGCAGTTTCCGGCGGCGAGGGCTGGGGCGAGTTTCCACGCAGCCATTAATATCGGGAAGTTCCAGGGGATGATTTGTCCGATCACGCCTAGGGGTTCGTGGAAGTGGTAGGCGACTGTTGTGCCGTCGAGTTCGCCGATCGACCCTTCTTGGGCTCGGATGCAGCTTGCGAAGTAGCGGAAATGGTCGATCGCCAGCGGGATATCTGCTAGTCTAGTTTCGCGAATTGGTTTACCGTTGTCCCAGGTTTCGGCGATGGCGAGGCGATCGAGGTTTTCTTCCATGCGATCGGCAATTTTGTGTAAAACCCGCGCCCTGTCTGCTGGCGAAGTCTTACCCCACTTGTCTTTCGCGCTGTGGGCGGCATCTAGGGCTAATTCTACATCCTCCGCGCTCGATCGGGGAATTTGACAAATTGATTTTCCCGTAATTGGAGAAAGGTTTTCCGAGTATTTCCCCTTCACCGGTGCTACCCATTTGCCGCCAATAAAGTTGTCGTAACGAGCTTGAAAAATCGACGGACTGCCGGATTGAACAGGTGCTGCTACTACCATTTTATTACCTGATTAAAATTTGTTTTCGCGGACGTTTGAAATCTCTTAAATATCAACTATCCTCTATTTTCGGGAACTTCGGTTATTTCATATACAAAATTTTACATTGTTTTAAATAAAATAGGAATTACGCACGCAGACTTCAAAAACCCGGTTTCTTCGTATGTTTCTCGTTAATCAACACCATATTTTCGTAGAAACCTGGTTTCTAACCAGACGTAATTCCTGTACAAATACCCCAACCTAATCCGCCATCTTACCAGAAATAATTGGTTTAAAGCCGGAACCCTTTGAGTGAAAAATTAAAACAAGACTATTCATTGCTTCAATCCTCTTCCTTCTTTTGTCAACTGTCAACCGTCAACTGTGCCGGAAGGGAATTTCTATCCTAATTTTAGTACCTTTACCAGGTTCAGAAAAACACTTTAACTCTCCTTTATGCTGCTCTACAATTATCCGATAGCTGATAGCAAGTCCTAAACGGCTGCTGTGTTCCGCAGGTTTCGCCATCAACAATGGATCGGAAAATTGGGCTGCGATATCTTCGCTGGTTGCCAGATCGTTATCAGCAATCTCAATAGCAATCCGCTGACCATCGATTACGTGAGTGCTGATCAAAATTACAGGTCTAAATTTCAGCGATTCCGACTCATCCAACTCTTGACTCGACTCTTCCAAAGCATCGATCGCATGATTGATAATATTCAGAAAAGCTTGATTGAGCTGACCCGCGTAACACTCAACTTGCGGCAAATTTCCATATTCCTTCATCACCTTGATATCTCGCCTACCCTCGCGAGCCGGCAAGCGGTGCTGCAACAACAACAGAGTATTTTCTAAACCGTCGGAAATGTCGAATAACTGCCAGCCCGATCGATCGCTGCGGGAAAAATCCTGTACCGACAAGATTATTTGGCGGATGCGATCGCTCCCGGTGCGCATGGAACTCACGATTTTCAATAAATCGTCGAGGATGAATTCCACATCCATATCTTGCTGTTTTTGCATAATTTCCGAGTCGGGATTGACTAGGTGTTTTTGATACAATCGCAACAGTTCAATTAAATCAGTAGCGTAACTTTGGACATGAGTGAGATTGCTGTAAATAAAAGTAATTGGATTGTTAATATCGTGGGCGATCCCAGATACCAATTCGCCCAAATTAGACATTTTTTCACTTTGCAGTATTCGATCGCGCGACAGTTGCAATTCTTGCTGAGTTCGTTCCAACTCCAGCCTCAACTCGCGCCCACGCAAACCCGCGCGCACCCGCCCCAACAATTCCTGCTTAACTATCGGTGTAAACAAAAAATCGTCCAGCGTGTCCAATTCTTGGGCCCCTACAAATTGATCGGGTGTTGTCAGCAGCAGAAAATAGGCTGTACCCAATTCTCGTGAAGCGAAGCTATCCCGTTCCCCGTAGGGGTTCCCGAAGGGTAGGGAATCGCCCTTCAGCAGCCGGCACAGATCCAACCAGTTGATTTGAGGCGAAGTCCCATCGCAAATTACCACATCCGGGGAAAATTCCCTCGCTAAATCTAAAGCTTCCTTGCCGTCAGAAGCCACTTTCAGCTCATGTCCCTCCCCTAACAGTAACTCTTGCACGACTCCCAAAGTCACATCATCCGCGATCGTCAGAATCTTCGCCATCACAACAGCTCCACAACTTACTCTTTAGCATACAACCGCTATCATTGTGCGGACATATTTAAAATTACACAATAGTTCAATCCTCGAAAAAACAGCGGATTCCGGCTCCCTCAAAGCCCCAAATAGCTCAGTAGAAGGTATAATTTTAGACGGAAAATGCAAAACTGCAAATTCTTGCTTTCCTAATTAATCTTTAGATAACAGCTTTCTGCCTTCAGACTGCTGATAAATATCCCAGATACTTTTTCAAGTTGCGCCCGAAAACCATAAAAAACTTTAAAATTAATTAACAGTAACGTCAAATTCACCTTCTCGGTCTGCGCCTGAGAATGCCAATCACCAACACCACCTCAACTTTGATTCAAGCCGAAACACTACAACTATTAGAATGGCCGCGCCTGTGTCAGCACTTGGCTACCTTCGCGGCCACCAAACTCGGCGTTGCCGCCGCCCTCGACCTCCAAATCCCAGCAACTCAAGCTCAAACAGCAGAACTCCTCGCCCAAACTCAGGAAGCTTATCAGTTAGAAAGCCGTGCTGGCAGTGCTTTGAGTTTTGATGGCATCCAAGACATCGGCGTTTCCCTGCAACGAGCCGAACTGCAAGGTTTGCTCAGCGGCGAAGAATTGCTGGCAATTGCTACCACCCTCGCCGGATCAAGGCAATTGCGCCGGATCATTGACTCTGCGCCCGATGTGCCCACACTCAAAGAACTGGCATCTCAACTGCGGACTTATCCCGAAATCGAACAGGAAATCCATCGCTGTATAGACGATCGCGCTCAAGTAGCCGATCGCGCCACTCCTAAATTAGCAGGAATTCGAGTTCAAATGCGACAATTGCGCGATCGCATTTATCAAATATTGCAAGGTATTTTGCAGCGCCAATCCAACGCCGTCCAAGAACAGGTAATTACCCAAAGAAGCTCCCGCTTTGTCATTCCCGTCAAAGCTCCCCAAAAAGATGCCATCCCCGGCATCGTTCACGACTCCTCCGCCAGCGGCGCGACACTATATGTAGAACCACATAACACAGTCAATCTTAATAACCAAATGCGGCAGTTGCTCAGACAAGAACAAGCCGAAGAGGAAGCAGTCCGCCGCGCCCTCACCGAGCAAGTCGCAGCAGTTAAACCAGATTTAGACAGATTGGTGGTGGTAGTAACAACTTTAGATTTAGCTGCGGCTAAGGCACGCTACGGTTATTGGCTGCAAGCAAACCCGCCGAAATTTATCGAATTGGGAGAGCCTGAATTAGCACCCAAAAATTCAGAAACTGAAGATCAGGAAACTGAAGATCAGGAAACTGAAGATCAGGAACAAGCAGAACAGAGCCAAGTATTAATTCCCAATCTGCGATCGCAAATCACCTTGCGACATTTGCGCCATCCCTTATTAGTTTGGCAGCAGCAATACGAACAAGGCTTTACAGTCGTACCCGTCGATTTGACAATCCAGCCACAGATCCGCGTCGTCGCCATCACCGGCCCCAACACCGGCGGCAAAACTGTCACCCTCAAAACCTTGGGATTAGCAGCTTTAATGGCAAAAGCCGGAATGTTTGTCGCCGCCCGCGAACCCGTAGAATTGCCTTGGTTCGACAACATTTTGGCTGATATTGGTGACGAACAATCTTTGCAGCAAAGTTTGTCTACTTTCTCCGGGCACATCCGCCGCATCAGCCGCATTTTAGAAGTTTTAACTAATAAATCGGAAGGGGAAAGTGCAGGAGAAGGAGAAGAAAATTCCCAATTCCCAATGCCCGATGCCCAATTCCCAATGCCCGATGCCCAATTCCCAATGCCCGATGCCCAATTCCCAATGCCCGATGCCCAATTCCCAATTCCCAAATCTTTAGTTTTGTTAGACGAAGTAGGAGCGGGGACAGACCCCTCAGAAGGTAGTGCATTGGCGATCGCCCTATTGCAATATCTCGCCCAACATTCCCTACTCACAATCGCAACTACCCACTTTGGCGAACTCAAAGCCCTCAAATATCAAGACGCGCGCTTTGAAAATGCCTCAGTAGAATTTGACGACAATTCTATGCAGCCCACCTACCGCTTGCTGTGGGGAATTCCCGGACGTTCCAACGCCCTGACTATTGCTAAAAGACTCGGTTTGTTAGCATCCATAGTTGATGAAGCTCAAACCTATGTCGGGGGAGCATCTCAAGATGTCAATCAAGTAATTGCAGGACTCGAAGCCCAGCGCCGGAGACAGGAAACCAAGGCCAGAGAAGCAACTCAACTGCTACACCAAACCGAAAAACTGCACAAGGAAGTTTCTCAAAAAGCCGCTGCTTTGCAAGAACGGGAGCGAGACCTAAAAATAGCTCAGGAAGTGGCAGTAAATGAGGCGATAGGTACGGCGAAATCAGAAATTGCTCAAATCATTCGGAAATTGCAGGCGGGCGATCAAACGGCTCAAAATGCCCAACAGGCGACAGATACCTTAAATCAAATTTCTGAAAAACACCTGCCGTCGCGGAAAGCACCAGCGAAGCCAAAACCGGGTTTTATGCCGAAAACGGGCGATCGCATCCGCATTCCCAGCCTGGGCCAAACCGCCGAAGTCCTCAGCGGCCCCGATGCTAACGAAGAGTTGAGCGTGCGGTTTGGGATTATGAAAATGACTGTCAAACTGGCAGAAATTGAATCCCTCGACGGTGAAAAACCGGAAACTAAAGCTCAATTAGCCAAGGTTGCAGCCCAAGCAGCCGCTACCGCTAAAGCTAAGCAAGCAGCGTCGGAACCGGCCAAACCCAATCCTGAAATTGCCATCCGCACTGCTAATAATTCGATCGATCTCCGGGGCGCGAGAGTCTCCGATGCCGAAATCGAAATCGACAGAGCTCTGTCCAAAGCCGTCGAATACGGTGCGCTGTGGATAATTCACGGCAAGGGTACGGGACAGTTGCGGCGCGGGGTTCACGAGTTCCTCGCTACTCACCCGCAGGTTTCCCGCTTTGAGCTCGCCAGTCAAAAAGAAGGAGGTGGAGGTGTGACGGTGGTTTATCTAAAATAAGCTGGCGTGCATCTAAATTTTCAGAATCATGTTGCTTGAAACTCTTGTGGGGTGGGCATCTTACCCGCCAAAAAACTTAAATCTGTTCTGCCGCAACAGCTTAGTCGGAACACACAGAATTGATTTCGGACACCGGGCGGCGTAGGATGATTGGGGGTAAAAATTTATGGGTTTTTCTGGTTGCTGTCGATCGAACTTGCAACCGCAACTTTCAACTCTCCAATCCGTCCAGCAACTAGGATTGCCGGAATCAAAGCAACGAGTTATGGAGAAAAATTAACAGAATCTGCTTTTGTCCGGCCGCCAAACAAAAGCACTGCATACTGTCGATATCCAGCCTCAACCTGTCTTATTTCCCGTGCCCAAGCCATGCGCTCGACTGTAAAGCCCTCCGCTCCCACAAACCAAACGGGCCCATCTCCCAACTGGGAAGAATTGACCCAAAAAGCACCAGAACCTACCCAGTTGGACAACATTAAAGCCCAACTGGATTTAGTGCTGTTAGCCCTAGAAGCACTGGCAGAAATTGGCTCAGAGGCGATGCTCAAGGTAGCAGCCGAACTGAATTTAGAGCCAATGGTAGCCGATCGCGTGGCTTTGTGGCGGCTGCGCCAATCTAACCCGCTGCGGAAAGGCCAGGGAGGGCGGAAAAAACTGGATGTGGAGGAAGCTCGATCGCTCGTTTTGATCAGCTGTAATTTAGCAAAACAGCACCAAGCTTTAATCCGTCGCGCCGTTGCTCTGCTGGAACAAATGGCTGAGCAAAACCGCGAACCTCACACAGTCGCTTTGTTGGGAGATTATATTGATAGGTTCAGCAACACTTATGCCGATCGCATGGAAGATGCAGAAAATTTATCGGCAAAAGAACTAACTAATTTAGCCCTGAAACTCCTGATCGATTTGCTATTTTACAGCAGTCCCGGCGGTCACAGGCGGCTCTGGCTGGCTCTCCTAGACCGTGCCAAAAATTAAGCTAAGTCATAATGAAAACGAGAATGAAAAACATCAGGAACAGGCAAGATGCCTATTCCACCAAAGAATTTATTTGTTGTGGAACAGGCCGGAAAGCCTGTTGCTAAAAAAGCTTGTTAAGAATGCTACCAAATATCAGATAAAACATAGTTATTCCATCTTCCTAATGACAACTAACAACTGACAACTGACAACTGACAACTGACAACAATCAACTAACAACTGACAACTGACAACTGACTTCATTATGGCTCTAAAACGGTACACGCCCCCCACTTGCACGCTGGAAATTACAGCCAAAAGTTCGCCTCTATCTCGCTGGGCGGGCCAACCTGTGTTTAAATCTTTAAATTTCGAGTTGCGGCTTGACGACCCCAGGCTACCAGATACCGAACACGTTACACTCAGGGGCGATCGCAATCAACTCGAAACTCTCCACGAAGCAGTCAGTAACTACGTCCAAAACTTGCTCGGCGAAACTCGCGATTGGGAAAGCAATATCGAGCCTGAAATTACCCATACTGTTAGCGCAGACTTGCCAGAGTCCGCCCGTAATGCCGTTATAGTCGATCGACCACCCAACACATCCGAACTAGCCACCGCCGCCCCAAACACTACCTACCTGCCCGTTTCCCCCCGCTTAGAACCCCGCGGCTTGCTCGCCCACAACTTGTTTTTAGGCTCATTGAGCGCCGCCGAATCCGGGCCGGAAGTACACCTGAGCACAATCCAACTCTTTGACTTGGCCACCGCACTAGATGACTGCGCCGCCGAAGTCATGGCCCTTCCCAACCTCAACCGCGATCGCCGACAACCGAAAGCATTATCATGGCTAAATATCGCAGCAATCCTAGTCGCCAGCGCGGGTTTGACGACGGGAATTGTTAAAATGCTCGATCGATCCAACAGCTCCCCACAAACCGCCACAGCCCCCGCCACAGCCCCCGCTAATCCACAATTTACCCCCGTACCAGGACAGCCCCAGATAGTTGCCGGCGCCACCCCCAGCCCAGTTCCCGCCCCCACCACATCCCCAACACCAACAGCCACACCCGGTTTACCCCCCCTACCGCCCCCGCCCATCAACACCACCGCCGCCACCCCCAGCCCCAGCTTGCCCCCAATTGCGATCGGCCCAGCTCCAAGCACCAACAAACCCAGCCCCATCCAGCAGCCACCCCTGCTATTTCCCCCCAACAGCAGCGCGGGGGCATCACAGAGCGCCCTCCCTCAAGGGCAAATCATCACCATTCCCGATCCCGCAGGGCCCTCAATTGCCGCCCCCCAAGCACCCGCAACAGCACCCTACCTGCTGCCCCCCGTACCACCCAGACTAGCTCCCGCCGTACCCCCACCCCTGCCACCATCCCTATCTGCATCCCGACTTCCAATTCCCCCACAGCAACCATTCCCCCCCCTCCCCCAGCCGATTTACCCCCCCACCAGCGAATTTCCACCCCTTGAGGACGCTAAACCGCCAGCCGAGTCTGACAACAACCAGGCTACCGCCAGCCCCAAAAACCGCACTTTATTTGATACAATTCCTCAAGTTTCAGAAGCTAGAACCTACTTTGAAGAACGCTGGAAGCCACCAGAAGGCATGGAACAAACCTTGGAATACAGCGTGCAAATCGATGAGAACGGCTCAATTCAAACTATTGTACCGATGGGAAAAGCAGCATCCGATAATATCGAACAAGTTAATATGCCCTTAGTCGGCGAGCCCTTTGTTTCTCCCGTTTCCAACGGAAAAATTCCAAAAATCCGAGTGGTTTTGAGACCGAACGGTCGAGTACAAACATTTTTAGAAGAGACTGATTAAACCCTCTAACCAACATTTTCTAGCTTGAAAAATAAGGTTGATTGCCAATGTTAAGCAAATACAAAAACAATCGATTTTTAGGTGTAACGGCCACCACCAGCTTGTTGACAGTAGCTTTAGTTTGTGCCGCAAACATTTCTTTGCCAGTGCGGGCAGAATTACCTGTAAAAAATATCTTAGTTCAAAATACAGGAGCCAACGAATATTTTCAGCAAGGCTTAAGTTTGGCTGCACAACAAGATAGAGAAGGTGCAGAAGCCGCCTTTCGCAGAGCAATTCAAATCGACCCCAATTTAGCCGAAGCTTACGCCAACTTAGGCAGCCTTCTAGCCAATCAAAACAAACTAGCAGAAGCAGTTCCCAATTTTCAAACCGCAATTCGCCTCAAACCGAACGTCCCAGAATTTCATTATATGTTTGGGCAAGTCCTCTACGCACAAGATAAAATATCAGATGCAGTAGAGTTATTTAAAAAAGCCAGAGATTTATTGAAAAAGCAAGGCAAAACTCAAGAAGCAAATTCACTCGAACGAGTGATTAAAGCATGACAAAGTAACTCAATTAGGGTGCGTACCGCAAACCACACCCTAATTGACGATTCTCCCTCAAAATCTGGTATGGCAGTTTCTCTCAATTCCCTTTTTTTCTATCCCAAACTTCTCCAACCCAATAAAAAACCGCAATCCCGGCAAAACTAAATAAAAAATCTTCAATACTAGCAGTACGATTCGGTAAAATAGCTTGCAGCGTTTCTTCCGCAGCAGTAAACACAGTAAAAATTGCCGGCCCGAAAGGAATTGGATAATTAAATAAACGCATCATTTTTTTCCCCGTCGCTCGATGGCACAAAAAAGAGGCAATACCGTACAAAATAAAGTGTCCGAGTTTGTCATAAGGCGGATGAGCAAGAGGAAAGTTAACTAATTTTCCCATATCTGCTATCAGCATAATACTGAGAATACTTAAAAAATACAAAACAGAGGCAACAATCCAGAATTTTTTTGAAAATAATTTCATCTAATTTTTCCCCCAATATATTTGTAGGGGCGAAGCATTCCGGCAGTAAACCTCTGGTTCTCACTAAGGAATGAAAATTTAATAACTTATACTTTTGTTTTTGTGGGATGGGCGTCTCGCCCGTCCAGAAAGGGCGGGCTCTCCCGCCCACCCCACAAACTTGTGTAAATTATTTAATTCGCGATCCTAATAAATTGTTTGCCGGAATGCTTCGCCCTTCCACTCTACAAGTTTTTTGGACATTCTGCTTCCCCAGAGACTGAATTCCTGTAAAATACAAATATAAATTTATTTGTGCATCAAACACAACTGTCTCAACTATATGAATACCATATCACCTTACGGCTCTTGGAAATCTCCCATTACCTCAGATTTAATTGTTTCAGGAACTGTCGGACTCGGACAAATTGCCATTGACGGCGATGATATTTACTGGGTAGAAGGAAGACCCTCAGAAGCAGGGAGAAGCGTCATTGTGCGGCGCACTCCCGACGGTAAAATCAGTGACGTAACACCCGCACCTTTTAACGTTCGCACTCGCGTTCACGAATACGGCGGCGCTTCCTTTGCAGTTGCTAGCGGCACTATCTATTTCTCTCATTTTGCAGACCAGCGCATTTACTCTCAAACATTAGATACTCAACCAGAACCTCTGACACCGGCTACTAATTCTCGCTACGCAGATGTCATTATTGACAATCAAAGAAATCGCCTAATTTGCGTGCGCGAAGACCATTCAGGTGAAAGCGAATGTGTCAATACCATTGTCAGCATTAATTTAGATGACGGCGCAGATATTCAAATCTTAACTCAGGGCAATGATTTTTATGCTTCCCCGCGTTTGAGTCCTGACGGTTCTCAACTTTCCTGGATTTGTTGGAACCATCCAAATATGCCGTGGGATGGCACAGAATTGTGGGTAGCAGAAATTAATGCTGATGGTTCTTTAGGCGAAAAAAACTTAGTTGCTGGCGCAGTTGATGAGTCGATTTTTCAGCCGGAATGGTCAACCGATGGAGTTTTGTATTTTGTTTCCGATAAGTCGAATTGGTGGAATTTCTACCGCTGGCAATCTAGAACTTCCCTCAATCCCCAAGAAATCGAACCTCTCTGCGAAATGTCCGCTGAGTTCGGTCTTCCCCAATGGGTTTTTGGAATGTCTACCTATGCTGTTGTCTCGGAGAGCAAAATTATTTGCACCTACACTCAGCAAGGTAAGTGGCATTTGGCAAGTCTCGATTTAGCAACCAAGCAGTTGACAAATATTCAGACACCTTACACTGATATTTCGTCAGTCACAGCGCGGGAAGAAACAGTTATTTTTCTGGCAGGTTCACCGACTGAATCTACTGCTATTGTACAACTCAATTTAGCCACAAGTCAACTAGAAATATTGCGCAAATCTAGCGATTTACGCATCGAGTCTGGTTATCTTTCCGTACCGGAACCGCTGGAATTTCCCACAGAAAACGGTTTGACTGCTTTCGGCTTCTTCTATCCTCCGAAAAATCAAGATTTCGCAGCACCTGCGGGTGAAAAACCGCCGTTAGTTGTGAAAAGCCACGGCGGCCCCACTGCTGCTACTTCTAGTAGCATGAGTTTGAAAATTCAATATTGGACGAGTCGCGGTTTTGCTGTCCTTGATGTCAACTACGGCGGTAGCACTGGTTATGGCAGAGAATATCGCAGAAGACTGCAAGATAGTTGGGGGATTGTTGATGTTGATGACTGCGCTAACGGTGCTAAATATTTAGCCGAAAAGGGTTTGGTTGATGGCGAAAAAATGGCGATTGCTGGAGGCAGTGCAGGGGGATATACGACTCTGTGCGCTCTGACTTTCCGTGATGTTTTTAAGGCTGGTGCGAGCTATTATGGAGTTAGTGATTTGGAAGCTTTGGCAACTGATACTCATAAGTTTGAAGCGCGCTATCTGGATGGATTGATTGGGCCTTATCCTGAACGCAAAGATTTGTATGTAGCTCGTTCTCCCATTCATTCTGCTGAACGTTTATCTTGTCCTGTGATCTTCTTTCAAGGATTGGAGGATAAAGTTGTGCCACCCAATCAAGCGGAGATGATGGTGGAGATATTGAAGGCTAAGGGTTTGCCGGTTGCTTACGTTGCTTATGAAGGGGAACAGCACGGTTTTCGCCGCGCTGAAAATATCAAAAGAACTCTTGATGGCGAATTCTATTTCTATTCCCGGGTGTTTAAGTTTGAGTTGGCTGAACCAGTCGAAGCAGTGCCGATTTACAATCTTTAGCACAAATTAATGCTACCAAGAAAGTATTGGGTTTGTTTACACTGTTGCTTGCTGTAGTGCAGGTGCGTCGCTGTGAGATTGTAGATATGCAAGTCAGGGATTTTTTATGGCGACACACCCTACAGATTTAGGCATGATTCGCAAATATTGAATGTGATTTAGTTCACACATTTGGCTGTTTATTATCACAAGTTTTTGCTGTTGGCTGTCACATCTTTTAATGGAATATACGTAGAAACTATGAAAGTGCGATCGCTCTCTGTTACCGCAGAAACGATCGATCGCGCGATCGTCAAGTTGAGAGTCAATCTCTATGCAAACTCCTGTCAACCTGATTCCATCTGCTTTGGGCGAGCTGTTTGCCGAAGTGAATCATACTGGCTACATTACTTTAGCCGATCGCTACGGTTTGCTGGCAGCTATTTTTGACGAAACTTTGACTGAGGATGACAAACGCTCGATCGATCGCCTCCTGCGCTCTGTGTGCCGGGGTAGGATAAAATTGGTGAACGAACTTTCTATGGTCAGGTAAGTGCCGATAATTTTCCTTAATTCTAATTTTAAACATCTCAATAATCAAAAAAAAGTTCCAATTGTCTCATAATTGGAACTTTGATAGATGAAACTCTTTTTAATTCTTGATCAAGATATGACTAAAGCAAAAAAATAGTCTGACGCGCTACATAAAGTCGTAGGGTGCGCACTGCGCACCCTACATAATAGTAGTTTTGCGTAAGTTCTAACCAGTTTAACGTGCAGGCATAGCTGTAGCGAACTGCAACTTGCTTAAACTTTCTTCCGGCCCCAAATCCATCGGATAGCTGAGTGCCGCAGGAATTCCCAACACGCAACAGGGAAAATTCTTGCCTAGTTGTCTAACCAAGGGGTGATTACCAGAATTGCAGCCCAAAAATAGTAAATTTGCAGATTCTAGTTCTACCACATTTTTCAATTCTGTAGCAACCCGCCCGATGCGTAAATGAGCTTTGAATAAACCGCGCCATTCCTCAGCTAAACAGCGCGCTTGCCACAGCAACTTATCTGCTACTTCGTACTCATTATCTTGACCAAAAATTGCTCGCAAATAAGGCGGATCGATCCAGGTTGTCCGCTGGGATACCGATTGGATTTCGGCTGGAGGTAAAGCGATCGCAGGCGCCGCACATTTCAGGGCAGATATTTCCTCTAAATCCGATTGTTGTGGCTTGGCAGCCCAGAGATTTCCCGAAGCAAAATTGCAAGTATCTTCGCCGTAACTGTTGGGCGCTTCGTCGAGCACGTAGACGACTTGCACCGTGACTTCTTTGGTTGTTACTAAACGGGTTTGATGCGCAATCCAAAGGGTAATATCGAGAGCTGTTTGACTTTTGGGAGAACTGTTGTAACCGACAATAAAATTGATAGCTTTTGCCGATTTTGTAGATTTAGAATTCTTAGAAATTGGCACTTTTGGCTCCGGCAGCAACACCATTTCTTCCGCTAAGTTTTGGTATCCCAATGCACTTTCAAAACGCGCTAAAATGGTTTTGAGATTCACAGGCTTGACCTCTCTTAAGTGAATTATTTTGTCTGTTCGTCGGGTGTTATTCGTCTTGGGTAAAGTAGCGATCGAGAAAATTCAAAGCATAGTTTCGCAGTTCGTAATACTCCTGAGATTCGCGCAACTCCTGGCGATCGCGCGGATGGGCAAACGGTACTGCCAAAATCTCGCCGATTGTCGCCGCCGGGCCGTTTGTCATCAGCACAATGCGATCGGACATATAGATAGCTTCATCCACATCGTGAGTAATCATCATTGCAGCTTGTCTGTGCTTTTCCCAGATATCCAGCACCTGTTTCTGCAACTTGCCACGAGTCAGAGCATCCAGCGCTCCAAACGGTTCGTCCATTAATAACATCTTCGGGCGAAGTGCCAGAGCTCGCGCAATCCCCACTCGCTGTTTCATGCCCCCTGAAATTTGATCGGGATATTTATCGGCTGCTGCTGTTAAGTTTACCATTGCTAGATGCTCGTTGACAAGGCTAATAGACCTCTTGCAAAAAAAATCTATGCTATAATAGAAAGTTTTCAATTTAATCCCCCTAGAGCTAACTCATAATTATAAATTGCTGATAACAAATTACAACGCTTTGCATAACGGCGGCGACGATTCCGA
>NZ_JAUBVX010000059.1:0-9728 GCF_036706065.1 Microcoleus sp. A2-C3
CCTCATTCTCTCCCGGCGCGGTGGCTCTAGTTCTTCTTTTGCCACCGTTCTCATCTTTATTTAGTCTAAACTACAGTCGGATCAGAAACCGGGTTTTTTACCTAAGCTGTGGGCGACAAGAAAATATTTTCGTAAAAAACCCGGTTTCTCAGCACCCGATCGCGCCCATATTTGCTAAAATTTTAACAAGTAAAGCACTCCGCAACAGTTATGACTGCTATCCAAGAGCAAGCCATTCAAACCGCACCGTTTGACAATTTAATCGCCGATTTCAATAAAATCCGAATTCTCTACACGGTAGAAGAACCTCTAGAAACTTTTAAGTTCATTATCGAGCAAGAAGTAATGGTCAGTTTAATTTTAGAAGCTCATTCTAAAGTTAGAGAACTATTTCCTAGCGAAAGATTAGCCTTGGAAGTGAAAACCGATCCAGAAATTGCCAATTGGCGATCGCTCTGGATGACGATATATACTAAACTAGAAGTCGATGAAGCCTTGGCAAAGTTACAAACTCTCGATCGCACTTGGTGGCTAGACGCGAGCCTTGTCATTCCTAACAATAAATTAAACATTGACTTGGGGTGGGAATGAAATTTGATTGGTCAGAATATCTTAATTTAGCACAAGAGCTAGCCGCCAGCACTGAAGAAGCAAAATTGCGTTCTGCTATAAGTAGAGCATATTATTCTGTGTTTTGCCTAGCACGGAATTACTTGCGCGATATTGAACAAGATCCAAGACTATCACGCAATAAAACTTACGATATCAACGACCATCAATATGTAGCTGAAGAATTTATTTACAATCGATCGAAATCCCAGAAAATTACAGAGATTGGTAGAAACTTAACTCGATTGAGAAAAATCAGAAATCAGGCTGATTACGAAGATACTATATTTCAGTTACAAAAAGAAGTGGTAAGATCGTTAAGTTTAGCTCCGCATATTATTTCAGCTTTAAGGGAGTTATCAGATTAGTTTGTAGTGAGGACTTGAGTCCTCTGAATGTGCGGACTGAAGTCCTCACTACAAACCGTCGATATAAATTCAAGAAAAGCTCGATCGCCCTAATGTCTCAGCAACCGCAAACCGCTCAATGTTACCAAAACTGTAGACCCTTCATGACCGATAACGCCGATCGGCATTGTGATACTTCCTAAAAAATTAGCAGCCAACAATAGTATAATGCAGCTTAGCGCAAAAACAATGTTTTGTTTGACTACATTTTGAGCGCGGCGGCCCAAACTAATTGCTTTACCTAGTTGTTCTAATTTATCTGCCATTAATACGATATCAGCCGTTTCTAAAGCGACATCGCTACCGGAAATTCCCATCGCAATTCCTACGGAAGCTTGGGCGAGGGCTGGTGCGTCGTTGATGCCGTCTCCTACCATTGCGACGGTTTGATACTGGGTTTGCAGCTTTTTAATTAGGTGCACTTTGTCTTCTGGCAAAAGTTCGGCGTACACTTCATTGATTCCTAATTGTTGGGCGATGTATTGAGCAGTTTGCTGGTTGTCGCCTGTCAGCATTATGATATGTTCTACGCCTAATTTTTGCAAGCGTTTTACTGTGGCTGCTGCTTCGGGGCGGACTGTATCTGCTACTGCAATGATGCCCAAAAGTTCATCGCCCTTTGCTACCCAAACAACTGTTTTTCCCTCTGCTTGCAATTGATGGCTGGTTTGAGTCAACTCCGAAGTTGCTTGTACAAAATCGGCTTTACCAATGGTAATGATTTGATTGTCAACTTTACCAACTATTCCGCGACCGATTTTTGCTTGTACATCCGTAGCACTTGACAACGGTAACTTTTGCTGCTGGGCGGCTTGGACAATTGCTTGGGCGATCGCGTGTTCGGAATGAGTTTCGAGGGATGCAGCCAATTGCAGAACTTCTGTTTCAGTATATCCGGCTGCTGGTACAATTTTGACAACTTCAGGTTTTCCCGTGGTGAGAGTTCCGGTTTTGTCAAAGGCGATCGCCCGAACTTTACCAATTATCTCCAATTGCGCGCCGCTTTTAAACAAAATCCCCTGTTTCGCCCCGTTAGCCATGCCCGAAAGCAGCGCCGGCATAATCGAAGCCATCAGCGCGCAGGGGGATGCGACTACTAGGAAAATCAGCGCCCGATAGATAGTATCTTCCCAATTCCAGCCTAAAACAAAGGGCGGCAAAATTGCCAGCAGCAAGCCTAAACCGACAATTAATTTAGCATAACCGCGCTCGAACTTTTCCACAAACATTTGAGAAGGTGGCGATTCTGTTTGCGCTTGTTGTACCAGCCGAATCACTCGCTGAATCAAACTGCTTTCGGGAGTTTTGTGAACCTCCAATTGTAGCGCACCGGCACCGTTAATCGTGCCTGCATAAACTTCATCGCCCGCAACTTTTTCCACGGGCATTGATTCGCCGGTAATCGAGGCTTGATTCAGGGCGCTGTAGCCTTCAACAATTATCGCATCTGTGGGAATGATTTCTCCGGGCTTGACTAAAATGCGATCGCCAATTGCCAATTTGTCGATCGCCACCAACCGTTCCCCATCGTACATTATCACCCTCGCAGTATCCGCCGTCAAACTCATCAAACTGCGAATACTCCGTTCAGTCCGCTGCATAGCATAACCTTCCAGCGCGCCACTAATCGCAAAAATTAAAATTAGCACCGCACCGTCAACAATTAAATGATATTCTTGCCGCCACAGCCCCAAACCAGCCGCACCCAAAGCAGCAACAATCATCAACAAATCCACATCTAATTCATGTTCTTGAAAAAGCGTAGTCAAGCCTTCGCGGGTGCTAGAATAGCCACCGATCACATAAGCAGCGGGCAATATTAACACCGCTAAGCCCAGCCAACCGAGTTGTAGGGCGATCGAACCCAAAATTACCAGAATTCCGCACAGGGCGGCAGTTAAAGTATCTGGGTGTTCTTCGGCGAGGCGCGAGAGGCGCGAGGTGGGGAGGGAATTGGGAGTCATGGGAAAATTTGACTTGGTAGAATGACTCCTGCATCGTAAACCTTGACATTAGTGTTAATGTCAAGGGTGAAACCAAAATAAATTACAAAACTCATCAATAACTATGCAAACAAACGGAGGCCCCGGCGGTTAGAAACCGTAGAGTTTGCGGGCACACAAATAAACGGATGCCCAGGCGGTTAGAAACCGCGACTACACAAACAAAGTCCGCCTCCGCGGACTGGGATACATGATTCTTTCAACCTGCGAAGGCAGGTTTCGTGTGTGTAGACGCGGTTTCCAACCGCCGAGTCTTAATCACCCAGTTTCTTCTCTCAACCAATGCAACAATACCTGACAATTAAACAACTTACTGAAGCAGTAAAAGGCACAATTACGCCTCGGATGGTGCGCCATTATCACGCTTTGGGGCTGCTATCTCCAGCCGTGCGATCGACTTCTAACTACAGACTGTACACCCGCAGCGACGTGCAAAGACTCCAAAGAATTGTCGCACTCAAGCAGCAAGGCTTTCAACTGTCTCACATTCGCAAACTCTTAGAAACAGACGCGGATGCTTCCCCAGACGCGCTGATGGCGACTCTGCAACGGCAATATCTGTCGGTTATTCAGCAAATTGTACGCCTCCGAGAAACGGCTTCGGCGCTTGAAGGATTGCTGGGGCGGGATCTTTCGTGTCAAGCGGTGCAAGCGGGCGCACTGGCGCAATTGAGGCTGTTGCAGGCCCAAACTGACGGGGAGTTGGGACAGTTGGAACAACTTTGGAATGGTTGGGATGCGGGGGCGCACACTCACCCGGAGGCGTTTGGGGAGTCGTTGCAGCATTTGTTGCCGGATTTGTCCGATCGCTCGGAAATTGAGGTAGACTTGCTTTCTAAACTGGTGTTAGCCAGCGGTGATTGTTCGCTGCTGCCGTTTGTGAAGTTGAGCGAAACGGCGATTAAATCGGCGCGGGAAGCATTAAAAAATCAATGTCAAATTGTGGCTGATGTGCCGCCTGTTTTTGCTGCTTTGGATAACACAAGATTAGCACATTTGGGAACAAGTATCACAACTTTAATTGATGACCCGCACATCAATGCTGCGGCGGAAGCGGAACAGGAATTCTGGCATGAGCGTGAGTGGTTTGAAAAGTTGTTGAAACTGGAAAAAGGATGTATATTGGTAGTAGGATATGCGCCATCTGTGCTGATGGCGGTTTGTGAGGCGATCGCAAATGGGCAACTGCAACCGGCTTTGGTGATTGGAATGCCGATCGGTTTTAGTCATTCTCCGGTGGCGAAACGTCGGTTAGTGCGATCGGGCATTCCTTATATTACGACTGTGGGGACTTTTGGCGGCGGGTTGTTGGCGGCGGTTGCATTGAATGCTTTGGTTGAGTCTTTGATTGAAAAGCCGAATTGTCACTGTCATCTCAAGTGAAGATGGGATGGAGATTAATTGTGGCTTAATTTGTATTTTGCCGCTTCCTACTCGATTTTGTTTCAATCCCTAAAAGAAGTTGAGATTTATTCCGGCGAAATGATTACTGTGATGATTTGCAATGAAGCCCGAAGACTTTTAATTCCCAATCATCTGTACTGCTTTTCATCGGCGAGTCTTGTTTGATTAAATAAGGATCACTTCCAGCCACCACTTTCGCCACGCCCAAACCAAAGCCCACAGCTTGAATTATTACCTCTAGTTTCGCATCCCGGTAGACTTCTTCGATCGCCACAATAGCTCGAATTGCTTCCATTGCTTTGTCTAACAAGCCGGCACCGTGTTGGAAGTGGCCTAACTCTGCTTAGATTTGCGCTGGAAACTGTGGCGATGTTTTTTTGCTTAATAATTTGATCAAGCTTAAATTGCAATTACTATCATTTTACCGCTTTCTAGCTTTGATGTCAAGACTTATTTCATTTAATTTATCTTGTAAGTTTTGGCATTAATGGCGATCGTATTTTGCCTACCTAAATTCCAAATACATCAGCAAATTTCTGGGTCATTATTGGTTCCTTTGCCGGATATTAAAGACTACGAAGGTGTTGCCAAAGTCAAGTAATTATTAAACAGGCACCGCTTGATTGCTGCAAAATGGGAATGCGTTCTGCGAAGGCCTTGGGCATTTTGAAGGAAGCAGGAATTGAGGGGATTAATGTTAAGGGCGGGATTACTGCTTGGAGTCAAGAAGTAGATTCGTCTGTTCCTCAATATTAAGATGCCCGGGCGAATGGAATTCGCGGCGACACAGACAAAACCCACCTCCGTGGGTTGAAGATGTCCCGGTGATTGAAATTATCTCATTTTCTTCAGTCCGCGGAGGCGGACATCGTTTGTGTAGGCGCGGTTTCAACCGCCGTCTCATCTTCGTTTGTGTAGACGCGGTTTCAACCGCCGTCTTATCTTCGTTTCTGTAGAAGCGGTTTCAACCGCCGTCTTATCTTACCTAGTAGATTCTTAGAATTTGCACCCAACATCACCAAACCCCAAACCACAACCCCCGCGCCGATACTAATCAACAATACCAACGCAAAAGAATTAATTCCCACCTTCAGGAAAGGCAAATAAACCACCTGATTCGGCGGGTCTTGTTTAATCAAATAAGGAGAACTTCCAGCCACTACTCCGGCTACTCCCAAACCAAAGCCGACAGCTTGAATCGTGACTTCTAGTTTTGCATCCCGATAAGCTTCTTCAATGGCGACAACTCCTCGAATTGCTTCCATTGCTTTGTCTAGCAAGCCTGTGCCGTGTTTGAAGTAGCCTAAGTCGGCTTTGATTTGTTCTTCAAACTGCGGGCAAGTTTCTTTGCTGAATAATTCTAAAAAGCTTAAATCGCGATCGCTATCATTGTACTTCTTGCTTGATTTTAAGTCAAGACTTATTTGATTTAATTTATTTTGGTAATTTTTGGCATTAATTGCGATCGTATTTTGCCGAAATTCCAAGTCCATCAGCAACCGCGCATACTTCACAGCCCGCGGCGGCATCTCGATTGTCTGACGTTCCAGATGTTCTAGTTCCTCTTGTTTTAAACCCGCACCTTTCAATTGCCGCTGATGGGCTTTGTCCTGCTGCAAATACTTAAAAGTCGCGTCGATATCCAGTTCAATTTGTTTGTATTCCTCGCGAGTCACCAAGTAAGTTTTGCGGGTATCGTGATAAGCGCGAAGAATCTTATTGCGGAACAGAAACAACTCGACAAAATCGCTGTACCGCGTCTCATCCCAGATTTCATCAGTTGCAGAACTGTTAAAAAACCAGACTATAATGTGGCATTCAGTATCTTGCCGACTGGGGTCGCCGTATTCTAAAATCGGGCTGCCGAATAACTCGCCTTGACGGTAAAAACTCGGCTGATTGTCACCGGAAATGAATTTTTCTAAACACTGTTGGGCTAGTTTTTTCAGAAACAGCGCATCTTCCCGCGCCGCTTGATTTTGTTCTACACTCAGCCAAGCTGTAAGCAGCAGAGTTTGACCGAAATAGCTTTGCACGAAATCCGGCAGCAAGCAGTTATCGGGATTAAATTCCTTGAAGATGCTAACATCGACAGCGGGCGTTTTATTGCCGTCAATTTTTTCGGGAACGCGAATTTGTAAACCCAAGGCATAGCTGTCATCAATCCGCAGCGGTTGGGCAAAACCTTTGAGATTTATTTCCTGGTTGTCATGGGAAATATTCTTAGCAAAAGCGAGAGAATTTCGATTGCCGACAACTTGTTTGTTAATTAGTTCAACTCGCCATCCGACAGGTTCATCTTTTTTGGGTAAATAGCTACCGTTGAATGCTTTACCCACTGCTAATTTAGTTTGCAATATCTCGTTGCACTTTTCCCAGAGTTTGGCGAATTCTTCAGGAGAAATCGACTCTGTTTCTAGGGGTTTGCAGAGGTGATAGGCAAATAGATAGACGTTGGGGGCATAGATTTTACTATTTTGAGTCATTGTCTGTATTTGATTGATTCTCTGCATCGAGTTCTTTTTGAAGTTTTTTGTAGCTATCTTCAATGCTTTGACGCAAAACTTGAGTGATATTGGTTAGCGGCTGCATTGTAGTTGGGGTGGGTTCGCCTCCATCGTCGATATCTTTTTTATTTTTGGCTACATCTTCTCTTAAAGTTTCTCCCAATCCATGATTGGCGCACCACTTACTGATAGTCATGGCAATGGGAAATAATTCATCATCGGCTGATTCTGTTATTTCTGTCTCTAGTTTGGGTAAATCTTGCCATGCTGTCGGCATGAAAATGCTGGGATTTTCGGCCAGCCATTTGAGAAAGATAAGGATCACTTTTTCGGGTTCCATAAAACTATTCTCCGTTAATAAAATACAGGTTCGCAGTCAGGACTTTAGTCTTTATTCCTGGTTCGCAGTCAGGACTTTAATTCCCAAACCGTGTCAAAATCACCGTTTTGCCCGCAGTCCGCCAGGGGTTAAAACCCCTGTCTAATAGCGAAAGTCCTCTGAAGAGGACTGCTGAGTTCTTCAGTCCTCTTCAGAGGACTTCAGCTTTGAGGCAGGGGTTTTAACCCCTGACGGTCTTTGAGGTTAATTTGTGTTTCCACTTAATATCCAGTAGCACAGAATGCCGCCCAATACTTGGGATGGCTAAACGGCTGTTCCTCTGGGTATAATACTAACCACAGTTCCACACTTTGTCCCGATTTTTTATCTAAATTTAAGGATTTAACCCAAACTTCAAAATCCTCCCGGCTGACTGCGCGCATCCAGTTTTGGGCCGCGTTCAAAGCGACGGCTACTGAAACTTTCGGTAGCAATTCCTGATAAAATTTTATCATTAAAATCGCCGTCGCAAAATCATCTACCGACCACAATGTGCTAACAACATTCATACTCCCAGCATACAAGAAGCCGCTTGGTAAACCAATGTACTCATCAGTCATTTCTGTTGAACCAGTTAACCCGGTTTCGCAGGCGGAGAGTGTGACGAGATTGCACCTACTTAACTCTAAATCGGCAAAGATTTCTCGCAAGGTTAGGCATTTTTCGGGGATGGCTTTTCGCCCGCTACGCATTGTCACATAGCGGGGAGTTTCGGGCGATTCGGGCGGGCACGGGGGCACCGCCCCTACGGTAGATTCGATGGAATCGGCTAGGGCTAGTAGGGACAGCAGCGGATAGTCAAAGTTAAAGACTCCGTGGCAGGAAAAGTGGATGTAGCTGGCATTAGAGAGATTTTTGAGGTTTTCGTTGAAGGCGATTTTTGTGGCTTGTTGTTTGATTAAGATGTCGTGGGGATTGAATCTTTGTTTAATAATTTCTACTTCCATGTCGGCGTTTGATAAATCTTCGGTGGGATTCTGAATCGCAAATAATGGCTGCAATTCGGGGGCGGGAGATGTGCGGGTTTTGATGCGGTTTTGTAGGAGTTGCAGGAGTTGCAAACTGGGGGCGTATTTCACGCCGTCGGGGAAGCAGTCTAGGAGGTATTTCGTAGG
This sequence comes from Microcoleus sp. A2-C3, assembly GCF_036706065.1. Lineage (NCBI taxonomy): Bacteria > Bacillati > Cyanobacteriota > Cyanophyceae > Oscillatoriales > Microcoleaceae > Microcoleus > Microcoleus sp. A2-C3. Next base: position 8,425 of record NZ_JAUBVX010000059.1, read on the forward strand.
GGCGGTGCTCCCGTGCCCGCCCTCTGATGTGAATGGTAGGGCGTGGAGGGAGAATAGGTGCAGGTAGCGGTGAGGTACTAATATTAGTTGGTGGCAATCATTGGGGATTTTGGCGACTATCTCGTTGAGGCGCAATATTTCCGAGAGTTTGTGCAGTTTTGCGGATAGGGTTTTTTGCCAGATTTTTTGTTTGGCTTTGTCGCGGTATTCGTTGAAATAGTCGTTTTTCCAGGTTTCTAATTCTGCTAATTCGGTGGCGGTTATTGGTATTAAGTCTATTTTGTCGCGGGTGATGATGAAGGCTGATCCTCCCCAGTCTTCGTTGTTAAATTTGGGGTTGCCGATGTACCATTCTACAATTGCTGTTTCTGGATCTAATGTTTGCTGGAATTCGGCGATGTCTATGGGTTCGACTTTTTGGGTTAGGGTGAATTCTGGTTCTCGCTTTTTTATCTGTTGCAGCAATTGTTCTAATTGCTGCAATGTTGTTGCTAATTTGTCTGTTTGTTGTTGAAATAATTCGGGGCTGAGACTGCGGGTTTGAGTTGCGCGTTGTGTGTCGGAGTCTTCTGGAACCCCCCCCGGCCCCCCCTTGGTAAGGGGGGGAGGAAGAGGGGGAGTCGATGATTGTGTTTCTAGGGATTGTTGGGCGGCGGCGATTTGGCTGCGTAAGTTTCTGAGTTGTTGTTTCTCGGATTCTGTGGCTGTTTTGGGATAGATTTCGCTGTTGGTGAAGAGTTCGACTAGGTAGCGGGATTTGCTGCGTTCTACGGTTTGGACTGCTTTGTCATATTGTTTGTGATTGATGCACGATTGCATCATTTTTTCGTAGATATTGAGGTTTTCTTCTATTATTTGTCGTTTGCGGGTTTGGGATGTTACCCACTCGCGGGTTTGTTCGACTGCTTCGATGGCTTTTTCGTAGCCGAAGATGGCTGTTTCCCACAAGCTTTCGGCAAATCCTAAATTGCCTAAGTTTTGGGCTGTTAGCAGACAGCTAAGGGGTAAGGTGGTAGGAGTAAAAAATTCTAAAGCAGATTGATAAAATTTAATCGCCTTTTCTAAATTATCACCCCTGTCTCCCTTGATTTGGTGACTGTATGCTTCTCCCAAATTATTTTGAGTCGTTGCCCAATATTCAGGAAAAGCTTGGCGGGTGTAAACTTGTAAAGCAGCTTCACAAAATACGATCGCCCTTTCTAAATTATCACCCCTGTCTCCCTGGATTCTTTTACAGTAAGCTTCTCCCAAATTATTTTGAGTCTGAGCCCAATCTTGGGGAAAAGCTTCGCGGGTGCGAACTT